>OY762290.1:0-120000 GCA_963665535.1 Christensenellaceae bacterium | reverse complement strand
ATCGTGCGCATTTCTACGCGTCGCGCCTGCCATAATATATGAAGCGATCTCCGTCTGCCCGTCTGGTGAGAGATCGTCTCCGCCCTGTTGTGTGCATTTCTACACGTCGCGCCTGCCAAAATATTGATACAACGTGCACGGCATTCCGCCGTTGGTCAGCTTCCTGCGCTTATCCGCGCGCGTACCGTAAACCTGTTCAAACTCGCGCATGCCGCTGAAGACATTGACGCTCCAACCCGGATAGGGCGCAAATACCCGTCGCATGATGAGATACAACAGCTTCGCCTCATCTTTATCCATCATTCGCTCCCCGTAGGGCGGGTTGCAGACAAGGATGCCGCTCTGTTCTGTGACCGAGAAATTCTTGATGTCCTGCACGCGCCAGTCGCAGAATACGCCCGCCTTTTTTGCGTGCTTTTTGCATAGGTCGATGCTGCGCTCGTCGATATCAAATCCGCGAACGTCAATCTTTTGGTTTGTACGTGCGTCCAGCGCGTTCTGCCGCTCCCGCGCCCAGATGCCCTGGTCAAAAAACCACCAGCCCTCCGCCGCAAACGAGCGTCCGAGACCCGGCGCAATGTTTTGCGCAATCATCGCGGCTTCGATCGGCATCGTGCCGGAACCGCACATGGGATCAATCAGTGTGCTGTCCGCGCGAAAGCGTGAAAGCTGAACGATTGCCGCGCCGAGCGTCTCCGAAAGCGGCGCCGCGACGTTATAGGTGCGATATCCCCGGCGCGAGAGTCCAGCCCCGCAGCAGTCGAGGCAGAGCGAAACATGGTTGCGCAAAAGACCTACTTCAACGATGATCTCTTGCCCGCCTTCCGGAATGACCTGTGTTCGGTAGGCTGCTTTCAGGTTTTCCACTATCGCTTTTTTCACGATACTCTGGCAATCGCTGACGGAAAAAAGCGTACTCTTGGCGGATTTTCCAGTCACGTGAATATTCGTCTCCGGCTTGAGAAACTGTTTCCAGCGTACCGCTTTCGTTTTCTCAAACAGCTCATCAAACGTCTCCGCGTCGAATTCATCGACCACAAGCAGCACACGCTCTGCGGTGCGCAGCCATAGAAGCGATTTCACCATCGCCTCCGCGCCGCCGGAAAAGGAAACGCGCGCGTCCGCCGTCTCCAACACCTCAATGTCAAGGTCTCTCAGCTGCCGGGTCACCAGCGCTTCCAGACCGAGTTTGCAGGTTGCGATAAACTTCATCTGTTCTCCTTCGGAATCGTGATTCTTTCGTTCATCGCGATTCTATTGTTTGAATGTGCCCTATCGGGTCTTTGCCTCGCTGGATCAAACGATTACACCGGCTCGGGCTTTGCCGAGAACGGCTCCAGCTTAACCAGCGCATTTCTCAGCCGCGGCTTGGTGACGCGATAGACTTCGCTGATCTCATCCTGCGTGACACTCTCTCCGCAATTTCGTCTTGAGAGGTACTCGAGCGCGGCCGCAAACGAGATCTCCTGTGCGGCGGAGATCCGCGGAAATTTCTGATCAAAGCTATCCACATAGCGCTGGAAGATGCGTGCGGCTTCCGTGGTGCATTCCTCGCGGCAATTGCCAAGCATGTATTGCATGACCATCTGCATCACGCCTTCGTATGACGCTGGCAGTTTATAGTCGAGCTCCAGCAGGCTCACGCGACCTTTGATCCAGCGCCCGTTGAGATACGCCATATAGGGTTCTCTTGCGCCGAGTTGTTTGAGCATGCCGAATACAGCGCGTTTGAGTTCGTCCGGCTGATCGGTGCGCAGCAGAAAATCCCGCAGGACGTGCTGCGCGTTTTGCTCGGCAAATGTAAACACGAGCGAGAGCATGCTGCGTTTCACCCGCAGGTCGGAGAGTGAAATCGCCCAAACCAGCAGATCGCGAAACGCCACGTCTTCGGCCCAAACGCGATTGAGCTCGTCATGCGGCAGCGCGAGGACGCGGTTGAGGTGGTTCAGCCGCCGGAATGCTTCGGAGAACGGCACTTGATAGGGAATGATCCACTTTGCCGTGGAGCGCTTGCCGGATGCATCCGCGTGTTTGCATTGACCAAGATAATATTTTGCGACCGTATCGTGCGGATCAATGCGCAATAGCTTCTGATAATATGCCTTTGCCCCTTCCGCGTCGCCTTGCATATATCGTGAATAGGCGAGCTTATGGAGTACGTTTTCATCATAAGGCATGGCGTGCAGCATCTGGGCGAGCGTTTTTTCCGCGTCCGCAAATCGCTCCAGGTCAAGCTGTAATACCGCGATGCTGTGCAGCTCTTCCGGCTCCAGGACGCGGGCCTTGAGCATCTCCTCCAGCCGCGCAATTGCGAGCACACGGTTGCCTTCCTCAATCTCGGCGAGCGCGAGCGTGCTGTTTGCCAGCACATTCCCCACGTCTTCTTCGAGCAGCTCGTTTGCAATCTTCTTTGCGTCATCCCTGCGGTTTGAAACAAAATAGGCCACCGCAAGCTGTTCGCGAATCTTCACCGACTTCGGCATTTGGTTATATCGGTGTTCCAATTCCTCCACCGCATATCCCGCCTCGCCGCTGGCGAGGAGCGAGCGCGCGTAGTGCACGACTGCGTTGTCCTCATAGTCATCGTCGCCGCGCAATCCCGTGGTCTCAAACATCGCGTCGTCGTCATCGATGAGATCCAGAAAATCCTCCGCGTCCGCGGCAAACGGACCATCCGGCTCGAGCTCAAGATAATCTTCTAGGCTGTCCGCCGCGCGGTCATAGTCCTGCATGCCGAAATAGTTGCAAGCAAGACCGAAGTGGCACTCCGGGGGAGCATCCGTCTGATCCGCAAGCAAGCGGAACAGAATCCGGTTACTCTCCTCAAAGCGCTGCATCTGGCTGAGGATTTCCGCGAGCGCAACGGCGATCTCCGCGTCTTCCGGCGCGCGCTCATAGGCCTCGCGGTATTTCGATACAGCCGCGATCCAATCGTTTTTTTCCAGTTCTTTTGCGCCGCGCTTCATATAGAATGTTGCGCCCTGCGAAAAGGGAATTACTTTTCCTGTTTTATTCGTCTTCATCTTCTCTCGTCGTCGCAGCTTTCAGCAGCGCGCGCAGGTCCTCTTCGGTAAATTGATAGATCTGATCGCAGAAGCGGCAACTTACCTCCGCACCATGGTCTTCCTCGATCATCTCGCCAAGGTCTGCCCGCCCGATCGAAATCAGAGCACGCTCGATTCGCTCGCGTGAGCAGTCGCAGCGATACAATGGCTCCCGTTCGCCCGCGTAGACGAGGCCAAGCTCGCCAAACGCGCTCTCCAGCAGCTCTTCCGGGGTTTCCCCCTCATCCAGCCGCTCGGAAAACTGCGCGATTGCATCGCTTTTCGCCTGCAGGTGGTCGATGACATCCTCCGGACAACACGGCAGCGGCTCCGCGAATACGCCCGCTGCCGCGCGCACCGCTCCCGTGTCCGCGCGCACGCGCACGCCGAGGTAAACAAGCGTCGGGCGCTGGAGGCTCGCGGCGTAATAGTTGGCAAAATCGATCGCAATCTCGCCGGATACGATGTTGCTCAACCCCACATACGGTTCTTTGAGCCCAAGATCGCTGACAACGGAAAGCTTTCCGTTGTGGCCAACAAATCCGCCGACATCCAGCTTGCCCAGCTCGTTTGGCGGCAGTTCGACGGTGGGATTCGTCACGCTTCCTTTTACCTCAAGGCGGCTGTTGCCGGTGCAGATCATGCTGCCCGCAGGCCCGTCGCCCTTGAGTATGGTGGAGACGAGGTCCCGCTCGCCCTTGAGATCGGCGGACATGATGGCCGTCATCATGAGCTGTCTGCCGAGCGCTGCGGTCGCCACCCGGGAGAGCTTGAGCAGGGTTTGCGCCTCCTGCACGAGGTTTGTTCCGTCGATAAACGCGATGCGCACCATGCCATCGGCAGCAACGCATTGGATCAGTCGATCTTTCCGTTCCGGTCTATATCGTAAAACGTTGTCTTTCATTGAATTATTCTGATTCTCTTTCCTAATCTTTTGTTTCGTTTGGCTGTCTTTTTATTTATTCTTTTCTATTTCAGGTTGACCTTGCGTGCCACTCTATTTCAGGTTGACCTTGCGTGCCGTTCTATTTCAGGTTAACCTTGCGTGCCGCTCTATTTCAGGCTGACCTTGCGTGCCGCAAATTGAATCCGCTCGCTCAGCAGGTTCGGCGCGTCTTTCGTAAACGCGTCGTATATGCCCTCCACCGAAAACCCGGCCTGTGTGAGCAGCTCCGTCAATTCCTGCTGTGTGTGCGCGCGCTGTACATGCCGCTCGTCAAAGCGTTTGTATGTGCCTTTCCCGTCAGGCGTAAAGAACGCAAGCCGCATCTCCAATAGCCGCGTCTGCGGGTCAAAGCAGTTTTGCCAGAGGTAGGTACACGCCGCTTCGTCCTCGCCAAACGTCTGGCCATCCAGAATATGCGCGAGCTTATATGCGCTGGACACATCGAACAACAGCACGCCTTGATCCCTCAGCGCGTTGTTTGCACCCCTG
Source organism: Christensenellaceae bacterium (assembly GCA_963665535.1). Classification (GTDB taxonomy): domain Bacteria; phylum Bacillota; class Clostridia; order Christensenellales; family CAG-138; genus UBA7703. The sequence goes on along the minus strand of OY762290.1, from coordinate 115,521 downwards.
AAAAACGCAAGAACATCCTTCTGCGTGAGCAGATAGTTCACGCCGTCGCACGCACAGGTGATTGCGGAGACCGGCTTGTGCAGCCGGATCTGTTGCATTTGCTGGCGGATGAACGCGATGGTCGCTCCCGCTTTTCGCGCTTTTGTAGCGGCGATCTCCAGCATCCGTTCCGAGCAATCCGCCCCTGTCATGCGATACCCTGCCCGATCGAGCCGCAGCGTGATTTCCCCCGTCCCGCAGGCGCAGTCGAAGACCGGCTGACCTGGCAATACGCCGAAGGATTGCAGCAGTTGCGCCAGATAATCCGCCCAAACCGTGTAGTCGACATCCGCCATCAGTCGGTCGTAATAGGCGGCAAATTCGTCATATGCTTGTGCCATTTTTTTCGCCGCCTCCTGTCCGATAATCGCCCGCATGCATAGATTCGATGAATAGCCACATTGGAACATGCTGTCTTCATACACTCCGCGCATACGTGTTCAATTTTTTATTGTACAACAAAAAGGGCATTCCCGCAATTATATATCGTATCATTTCGCTGATCGCATTTGACAAACCAGTGAATATTTATTAAAATCATCGTAACTATAAGAAAGGCCGCGCTCCTGCCCGTCAGGATCGCGAACACAAGCGCAACATGAAACAGTACAAGATCGCAGTTGTCGGCGCCACTGGGATGGTCGGCAGAATGTTCCTCCGCGTACTGGAAGAGCGTAAGCTTCCGGCGTCGGAATATTTCCTCTTTGCCTCCGCACGCAGTGCGGGCACTACCGTCGAGTTCATGGGCAAAAAACACACAGTCCGCGAACTGACTGAGGATGCGTTTCAAAATCTTGGCGTTGATATCGCGCTTTTTTCCGCGGGCGGCGGCACGTCCAAGGTGTTCGCCCCAATCGTCGCTGCATCCGGTGCGGTGGTGATCGATAATTCCAGCACCTGGCGCATGGATCCGGATGTCCCTCTCGTCGTGCCGGAAGTAAACGCCCACGCAATCCCGCAATATAAGAACAAAGGTATCATCGCAAACCCCAATTGTTCGACCATTCAGGCGATGGTGGCGCTCAAGCCCCTCGCCGTCCAATACGGGCTCAAGCGCGTCGTGTATTCAACCTATCAGGCGGTCTCCGGCGCCGGCATGGGCGGATATAGTGATCTGGAAAACGGGATCAAAGGTGAAGCGCCGAAGAAGTTCCCGTATCCCATCGCGGGCAATATCCTCCCCCAGATCGATGTATTCCTCGACACCGGCTATACGAAGGAAGAGCAGAAGATGATCGATGAATCCAGAAAGATTCTCGAACTGCCGAATCTTCGCGTGACCGCGACCACGGTGCGCGTGCCCGTCTTCCATGGTCACAGCGAGAGCATCAATGTCGAACTCGAAAAACCATTCGAAGTAGCGGATATCCGCGCCCTCTGGCAGAGCACGGAGGGGCTGATCGTTCAGGATGACCCGGAAAAGGGCATCTACCCCATGCCGCTGTATGCCGCGGACACCGACCCCGTCTATGTCGGGCGTTTGCGCCGCGATTTCTCCGTGGAAAACGGAATCAACTTCTGGTGCGTTGCGGACAATATCCGCAAAGGCGCGGCGACCAATGCCGTGCAGATTGCCGAAGAACTCATTCGTCAGTGGGAGGCGTAAAAACGTATGTCTATCTTTCGTGGCAGCGGCGTTGCAATCGTTACCCCGTTTCAAAACGGGGCGGTTGACTTCACCGCATTTACCCGGCTGATCGAGTTGCAGATTGCCAATCGCACGGACGCGATCATCTGCGCCGCGACGACCGGAGAGAGCTCAACTCTTTCAACCGACGAGCGGCTGAACGTGATTCAATTCGTGGTTGAGCGCGTCAATGGACGCATCCCCGTCATCGCAAGCACGGGCGGCAACAACACCGAGGAAGTCATCGCCAACAGCAAGTCTGCCGAGGCGATCGGCGTAGACGGTCTTCTGGTCGTCACGCCCTACTATAACAAAACTTCTCAAACAGGGCTTGTGCGGCATTACTTCACGGTTGCGGACGCAGTGGATACCCCGATCATCGTCTACAACGTGCCCGGCCGTACCGGATTGAACATTTTGCCGCAGACCATGGCGGAGCTTTGCACGCATGAAAATATCGTCGGAACCAAAGAAGCCAGCGGTAACATCGAACAGATCGTGAACATCGCGGCGCTCTGTCCGCAGTGTGATATCTATTCCGGAAACGACGATCACGTGCTGCCTGTTTTGAGCATTGGCGGCAAGGGCGTCATCTCCACCATCGCGAACATCGTCCCCGGCGAGATGCATGCGCTGTGCGAAGCATTCTTCAAGGGCGATCTCCAGCTTGCGCGTCAGTTACAGTTGCAGTTGATCCCGATTTGGAAGGCCGCGTTCTGTGAAGTCAACCCGATCCCGCTCAAAGCGATGATGGGGCTCATGCAGCTTTGCGAGCCGGACGTACGCCTTCCGCTCGTCCCGCCTGCCGCCGCGAGCATGCGCCTGATCGAGGAAACGCTCAAAAATTACGAACTGATCTAAGTACAAGTACACATGGAGGACTGACATGATTTCTGTGATCATCAACGGAATCTGCGGTCAAATGGGACGCGCCGTTTATGCCGCTATTCAAGCGCAGAACGGCGCTTTTTCCGCCGTGGCCGGCGTGGATCCCTTTGACTGCACGCAAACGTACGTCTGCCCCGTCTATAAAACGCTGGACGAAGTGAAGGAACGCGCGGATGTGATCATCGATTTTTCAATTCCCGCCAGCACGGCGGAAATCGTCCGCTTCGCGCTCGAGCGCAAAATCCCCGCCGTCATAGGCACAACCGGACTTGGCGAGCGGGAGCTGAAGCTCATCCGTTCCGCCTCCGATCAGGTGGCGATGTTCCAAACCGGCAATATGTCGCTCGGCGTCAATCTGCAGGTCGAGTTGGTACAGCTCGCCTCGTCCACGCTCGGGTCCAATTTCGATGTCGAAATCATTGAAACGCACCATCGCAAGAAGGTAGACAGCCCCAGCGGCACCGCGTTGATGCTGGCTAACGCCGTGTCCTCAATTTCGCCGGAGGACGAGGAACTCGTCTTTGGTCGCCATGAGAAAAACAGACGCCGTTCCGATCACGAAATCGGCATCCATTCCGTACGCGGCGGCACGGTGGTCGGCGAGCATCAGGTGCAGTTCATTGGCAATGACGAAATCATTGAAATTTCGCATCGGGCGTTCAGCAAGCAGGTGTTCGCGCAGGGCGCTTTGCGCGCGGCGAAGTTCCTCGTGGGTAAACAGTGCGGCCTGTTCAATATGAAAAATGTCGTCACCGAGCATGACGCCGCCTCCCGCCTGTTCTCGCTGGAAGGTCAAGCCGCGGTCATCATCCGCTCGTTCGCCAAGGAGGATGCGTTTGCCTCGCGCGTGTTTGATGTCATCGCGGAGCACGGCGTGTTCGTGGATATGATCGCCTGTGCTGAGCCGGATGAACAGAGCCTGAGCATCGGTTTTTCGCTGAATCAATCGGAGCTTTCCGAGGCGCTCAACGCCATCAACGAACTCACGCGGAACGGCTATGGCTGCGACATTCGTACCCGATCCGATTTGACCAAGCTCACGCTGGAAGGTACGGGCATGGCGTTGCAGCACGGCGTCGCGTCCCAGCTATTCTCCGCGCTACGCAAGGAAAGCATCCATATCTGGCTGATCACCACCAGCGAAACACGGATCGAATTCTGCGTGGAATCCGTGCATGCGCTGCGTGCGGCGGACGCCATCCGCGAGAAGTTCCATATCGGATAAACGATTCTACAATACAAAACGCTTCTAGCGATCTAACTGCTAGAAGCGTTTTTTGTATGCATGAAAGCGCAGATTACCTGCCCTCTTTGCGGAGTCTCTGCTCTTCGCCGTGAATCAATCGTTGGATGTTCTCCGTGTGGCGCACAAAGACGATTATCGTCAATAGCCCCGCGAGGATCACCAACGGCAGGTCATTCAGGCGGAATACCACGCACGCAAGGAAAAACAACAGCATTGCGGCAAGGGACATGATCGACATCTTTTTGTTGATCAGTAAAATCACCCCACCGATCAAGATTGCGCCCACCGCGCCAAGCGGAAACGTAAAGAGCGCGATGCTATAGGAGGATGCGACGCCCTTCCCTCCGCGAAACCCGTCAAAGATCGGCCAGCAGTGTCCGACGACGACAAAAAAGCCGGCAAGATAGCCGCCAATCTCCCCGCAGATCAGTTGCCCCAGCAAAACGCCTAAAATCGCCTTCGTCGAGTCGCCCGCAAATGTGATCGCACCCGGGCCGTAGCCATAGACGCGCACCATATTCGTGCTGCCTGCGTTTCCGCTGCCGTGGTTGCGGACGTCATCATGATAATAGGCACGGCTGACGATGATCGCGGTCTGAATATTGCCAAGGAGATAGCCAATTGCGATACACGCCAACACAGTCCAAATCTGAATTGGAAAAAGTCCCGAAAAAACCGTCACTGTTCGTTCTCCTTCTTTTTGCTCCGAAAGAGAATTCGAATCGGCGTTCCTTCAAATCCAAAGGTCTTGCGGAAGAAATTCTCCAAATACCGCTCATAAGAGAAATGTACGATCTCCGTATCGTTGACGAAGATGACAAATGTCGGCGGCTGAACGGAAACCTGCGTCGCGTAATAAAGCTTCAGCGCGCGGCCTTTGTCACTCGGCGGATCGTTCATCATGACCGCCTCGCTGACCACATCGTTGAGCTGGCCGGTGGGGATCCTCCGGCGCGCCTGCTCAATGGACTTGTCCGCAAGTTCCAGCACTTTATTGACGCGCTGTCCGCTCTTTGCAGAGATAAACAGCATCGGTACATAGCTCATGAACGCGAGATCTGCGCCAAGGCTTTTCTCAAACGCATGCATCGTGTGCGTGTCTTTTTCGATCAAATCCCATTTGTTGACGATCAGTACGCTTGCCTTGCCCTCTTCGTGCGCATAACCTGCGATGCGGACATCCTGCTCGCTCAAGCCCTGGCTCGCGTCGCATATAATCAGCACAACATCCGCCCGGCGAATTGCGGAAAGCGAGCGGATGACGCTATAGCGCTCGATCGTCTCATCCTCCACGCTCCGCTTTCTGCGGATGCCGGCCGTGTCCACGATCGTATACTCTTTTCCGTTTCGTTCAAAGTTCGTGTCGATGGAATCGCGCGTCGTGCCGGGGATGTCGCTGACAATCGTGCGCTCCTCGCCGAGCAGCGCGTTGACGAGGCTGCTTTTGCCAACGTTCGGCTTGCCGACCACCGCGATATTCACGCGCTCCGTATTCGTCTCCTCCAAATCCTTGGGGAAATCCTTCACAACCGCGTCGAGAAGATCGCCCAATCCAAGCCCCTGCGAAGAGGAGATGGTGTAGGGATCACCGAGACCGAGCGCATAAAACTCATACATCGCTTCTTCAAACTTCGGCGCGTCGATTTTATTGACCGCGAGTACGACGGGCTTGCTGGATCGGCGGAGCATCTCGGCAACGTCCATGTCCGCGCTGGTCATGCCTTCCCTGCCGTCGACAAGGAAAACAATCACGTCCGCGGTCTCAATGGCGAGCTCCGCCTGCCGTCGCATCTGTTGCGCGATGATGTCTTCACTCGCGGGTTCGATGCCGCCGGTGTCAATCAGCGTAAAGGCATAGTTCAGCCATTCCGCGTCCTGATAGATGCGGTCCCGCGTGACGCCGGGCGTATCCTCCACGATTGCGACGCGCCGCCCGATCAGGCGGTTAAACAGCGTCGATTTTCCTACGTTTGGGCGGCCGACAATTGCCACCAATGGTTTCTTCATGTATTCTCCTGCTGCCGCCTGGCGGCCTTATTCTGGCGTTGGTTCTGCTTTTTTTACACTCGAACCGAACGCTATTGCTCCGTAAATAGAATTTCGATCAGATCTTCTCCCGTACCAACGGGCAGTATCCGCGTGCCGAGTGCTTCTTCCGCGCTGGCCTTCGTCATGCCGTCGAGAAAGAGTTCCTCGTCCGCCTTGAGCATCGCCCGCGGAATCAACAGCGCTTGCCCAAAGTCTTCCCCCTTGAGCTGTTCAACAAGATCTCCGCCTGTTACCAGTCCGCCGACGGTAACACTTTCCCCGAAAAACCGGTTCCGGATTGCGCGGGTGTCGATCGTGATACCATACGGCAAAAGCTGCCGGTAAGACGCTTGGAAGAACGCGTGCGCGGAGGTGCCGCCAGCCATCAGAAACCGTTTCGGCTGTGCAAGCGGGGTTCGCTCTTCGAGCGCGTAGAGCATCTCCCCTTCAAACATCCGCAGCAATCCCACGCCGTTTTCAATCTGCGGAAACCCTTCGTAATCATCATATGCGGGCAGTGTCCTGCCGCAGAGCGTATACCATTCGTCCGCGAGGAACACAAATCGCGTACCGATTATTTGCAGCAATTCCTTTTGGCGCAGCTCGATTTCATCGATGAGCGCCTCCGCTTCCTCGCGCGTAAACGTGCGCAGCAGGCTGAGCCCCTCGCGATGCCGCGTCAGGCCAACAGGAACGACCGCGAGCGTCTGCGCCATCGGATAAAGCGCGAGCATATCGTCGATCGAGCGCCTCAGAACATCCCCGTCGTTCAGCCCTGGACACAGCACAATTTGCAGATGAAATTGCAGTCCGGCCTCCGCAAGTCGCTTGAGTTGCGGCAAGATGTCGCCTGCATGCGGGTTTTTCATCATCGCGCGGCGCACATTCGGGTCACTTGCGTGGAGAGATACATACAGCGGGCTTACCCTGCGGCGGATGACGCGGTCGAGTTCACGCTCATCCAGATTCGTTAAGGTAACATAGTTTCCCATCACGAACGACATCCGCCAGTCGTCATCCTTGACGTGCAGACTGCTCCTGCCGCCCTTGGGCATCTGGTCGATGAAGCAGAAGACACAGTGGTTCTTGCAGGTGCGCATCTTGTCCATCAAACTCGTCGCAAACGATAAGCCCAGCGGTTCGTAGTCGTCCTTTTCCAGTTCTATCCGCTCGGTTTCGCCGTTTGCTTTGCAAATCTCCAGCGTCAAGCGTTCGTTTGTCGTCAGGTGTTCGTAGTCAACCATGTCGATAATCGGCTCGCCGTTGATGGAAAGCAGCGCGTCACCTCGTTGCAGCCCGGCTTGCTCCGCGGGAGACCCGGGGAGCACATCGCTGATGATCTGTTGTTTGATCCGCATACTTTCCATACTTGCATTATACCATCGATCCTGCAAAAAACCAAATTGCCGCGCATCCTCTCCGCGCTCGGAACCGCGTTCCAATCGGCCAATCTTAGCCTACTATGCGGAGAAATCAACGCAACTGTGAGATCGTACAAGATTCCCGCAAAAAAATCAATCCTATTCCAGTGATTTTGTTGCTATAATAATGAAACAACATCAACTTTTTCGAAACTGGAGGCTAATCGATGGAACCTAATCTGGTTTCCTTTCTCCTGCGCGCGAAAAGGAACACCTATGCCGCGCATGGCGCGGAGGTGCCCGCTTCCCGCCCGAACTCACATGATCTATCCTATCGTGAAGGCGACCTTCTGTATCTGGACACCTATCTTGGCGGGATGGCGTTTGCGGGAGAGGAGGCCGTGTGGGATGGCGAGACCCCGATCTGGTCGATGAACTACTGCGGTCGCGTCACGGGCGAGGGCTTTCGCGGAGACTTCCTCAAGGAAGCGCTGCTTCGCGGATCGACGGATCAGCCTTATCGCGGGCCGGAAACTTATAGCGAAGGCGATTTAACGTATCTTTGCCATGTTGACGGAACGTTCCTCTGGTTTCAAGGGTATGAAGAGATTTTGCGCGAAAACGTGCGTGTGTATGAATGCTATTTTCACGGCGGATCGATTCGTTAGATCGCTGGTTAACCATCGATTCTCTCCGTCAAAAAAGTCAGATTACTTCCTCCAATCATGCGAAGGCCGCCAAACGCGACCTTCGTTTTTTGCGTTCCCTGCTTGACAGCGATTCGGATCCGAATTATACTTTATACGAACATTTGTTCTTTCTAGAAATGACGTTGCGTTGCGTTTGCGGGTTATTATCGCATGGTTTATACGATCTCCTCAATGCGACCGATGATCTGCATCTGTGTTCAGGAAGGAGGCCGGAAACGCATCTTGAGTAATCGCTCTTATATCGCAATCGATCTCAAATCCTTCTACGCCTCCGTCGAGTGTATCGAGCGTGGACTTGACCCTCTAACCAACAACCTTGTCGTAGCGGATGCTGAACGCACGGAGAAGACGATCTGCCTTGCCGTCACCCCTTCGCTCAAGGCACATGGCGTTCCCGGCCGGGCACGTCTCTTCGAGGTCGTGCAAAAAGTCCGCGAAATCAATGTGACGCGGCGAAAAAATGCGCCGAAAATGACCTTTTCCGGGTCTTCCTGCAATGCAATCGAGCTCAACGAACGCCCCGATCTTTCGTTGGACTATATCGTTGCCCGTCCTCGCATGGCGCTCTATATCGAATACAGCACGCGGGTCTACAACATCTATTTAAAGTATATCGCGCCGGAAGATATCCATGTCTACTCGATCGACGAGGTAATGATCGACGCCACCGCGTACCTCAAGGCCTACAACCGTACCGCCCATGCGCTGGCTTCAGAGATGGTTCAAGATGTGTTTCAAACGCTGGGCATCACCGCCACGGCGGGCATCGGCACGAACCTCTATCTTAGCAAGGTTGCGATGGACATCCACGCGAAGCATATTGCGGCGGATGAAAACGGATTGCGCATCGCCGAACTCGACGAGATGCTCTATCGCAAATTGCTCTGGTCTCATCGCCCTCTGAAGGATTTCTGGCGCATCGGCAGCGGGTATGCGAAAAAGCTCGAGGAATACGGCCTGTACACGATGGGAGATATCGCGCGCTGTTCGCTTGGGAAACCGGGCGAGTATTACAACGAGGATCTTTTATACAAGCTATTCGGCATCAACGCCGAGCTTTTAATCGATCACGCGTGGGGTTGGGAGCCTTGCGAAATGTCCGATATCAAAGCCTATCAGCCCAGCGCGAACAGCATCGGATCCGGCCAGGTTCTTCATGCCGCATATGATTCCGGCAAAGCAAGGTTGATCGTGCGTGAGATGACAGATCAGCTCTCTCTCGACTTGGTCGATCGCAGAATGGTGACCGATCAGCTGGTGTTGACGGTCGGATATGATATCGAAAGCTTATCCAATCCAGCGATCCAGAAAAACTATCGCGGCGTCGTCACAACCGATTGGTATGGGCGTTCCGTTCCAAAATCGGCGCACGGTTCGATCAACCTCGGCAGACAAACCGCTTCCGCGCGGCTGCTCCTGTCCGCCGTTACAGAATTGTTCGAGCGAATTGTCGACAAAAATCTGTTGGTGCGGCGCATCAACATCACGGCGAACCATGTTGTCGATGAGATCTCCGCGCAAAAGAAAGGCAGAATCGAGCAGCTCGATCTCTTTACCGATTATTCGGCTGTCCAGCAGCAGGAGGAATCGGAAGAAGCCGCCCTCGCGCGGGAAAAGCAGATACAGACGACCTTACTGGGCATCAAAAAGAAGCACGGCCGAAACGCGATCCTGAAGGGTATGAATCTGGAGGACGGCGCAACCACGGTCGATCGAAACCGACAGATTGGAGGGCACAGAGCATGAGCTGCGACTATGACGACATTCTCCTTCTGCCGCACCCGACCTCCGCGCGGCATCCGCGTATGGCGGCGCGCGCCCGTGCCGCGCAGTTTGCGCCATTCGCCGCGCTGACCGGCTATGAAGCCGCGGTGCAGGAAACCGCGAGGCTAACCTGCGAGCGGTTGGAGCTGGACGAATATTTGGTAAGCACATTGAGCGATCGACTGCAAATCGTCGCCGAGCATCTTGCCCAACAGCCGGAAATCACATTCACCTATTTCCAGCCCGATCAAACAAAAAGCGGCGGGGCTTACTGCACCCGCGCCGGAATCCCGCAAAAAATCGATTCCAATCGCCGCCTTGTTCTTTTGGCAGACGGTATGATGATTCCGTTTGATGAACTGATCGCAATCGAAGGATTACTCTTTCAAGTTTGCAACGATTTGTAGGCGCTCGCATCAAATGGAACAAGGCTTCCCGAGTTCAATCCTGAGTTTACAAATGTTCAGAGCAAAAACAAAGGGACACCGTTCGGTGTCCCCTTGTTATGGCGGAGAGTTAGGGATTTGAACCCTAGTTACGATTCCTCGTAAACACGATTTCCAATCGTGCGCCTTCAACCGCTCAGCCAACTCTCCACGGCGTTTTTTCTCGGACGCATTGTGTATCATACACGAATACGCATCATTTTGCAATACTTTTTCGCCAGTTTCAAACCGGGAAATGATACATTTTTGCGTGTCCCCCGCGCCGTGTTTCACATGCGGCTAACGGTTGGAAACACTCGCCCTGCCGGCGCGCTTGTGCTACAATCATCTTGCATGCGCGCGTTTTAAATGCATCGTCCGCCATCCACGCAGAGCACCTGCCCCGTGATAAACGAAGCCTCGTCCGATGCGAGAAACAGCACGGCGGCGGCGATATCCTGCGCCGTGCCCGCGCGTAAAAGCGGTGTCTCTTCGCAGATACAGGCGACCGCATCCTCGTCCAAATCGCGCGTCATATCGGTCAAAACAAAGCCGGGCGCGACGCAATTGACGCGGATCCCGCTGGGCGCGACCTCTTTTGCGAGCGATTTTGTGTATCCGATCACCGCCGCCTTGGAGCTTGAGTATGCAACCTCGCACGAGCCTCCGGTTACGCCCCACATGGAGGAAATATTCACGATCGCCCCGCGTTTTTGGGAGACCATCTCCTTTAGCACGGCATTGGTGACGAGAAACATGCCTGTCACATTGGTGTCCATCACGCGGTGCCAATCAGCAAGCGTGGTGTCGGTAACCAGCTGCGTCGGCAGCGCGATACCCGCGTTGTTGACCAGCACATCGACAAAGCCGAAACGCTCCCGCACACTGGCGAGAATTCCCCTTGCCCGCGCTTCGTCGGTGATATTGCCGCAGACGAGCATGACGGAATGGCCCGCCCCGGAGAGCGCCGTAAATAACGCGCGCGCTTCTGCTTCCCGCTCGCGGTAATGAATCGCAACATTGTGTCCTTCTTCGGCAAAGCGCCGCGCAATGCCCGCGCCGATACCGCGCGAGGATCCTGTGACCAATACTGTATGCTTCATACGCACATTTTAGCAAACCGGACGCGTCAGCGCAACGCGGTCGACCGAAAAGGATGATTATGGAAGAAAAAACGCTCTATCTTGGTTGCCATTTGAGCAACGCCAAAGGCTATGCGGCGGCTGGTCGTGTCGCGCTCTCCATTGCGGCCAACACGTTCCAATTCTTCACGCGGAATCCACGCGGCGGCGGCGCGAAGGCGATCGATCCCGCAGACGCGGAGTCGCTGATGACTCTTTGCCGCGAAAACAGCTTCGGCACGCTGGTCGCGCATGCGCCATATACGCTCAACCCCTGCTCCGCCGATGCAAAGGTGCGGGACTTCGCCTATCGTTGTTTTGCGGAAGATCTCGCGCGGATGGAAGCATTTCCCAATCAAGTGTACAATTTTCATCCCGGCAGCCATACGGGTCAAGGCATCGGCACGGGAATCCGGCTCACAGCGGAGTTGCTCAACGATGTGCTGAACACCGATCAGAGCACGACGGTGTTGATCGAAACCATGTCCGGCGGCGGCTCGGAAATCGGCGGCCTGTTTGAGCAGGTAGCGGATCTGTTGAGCCGCATCCGGCTGCAGGAAAAGGTCGGCGTCTGTCTGGATACGTGTCATGTCTTCGCCGCGGGATACGATGTAAAGGACGATCTGGAAGGCGTTCTTGCCGCGTTCGATCGTACCATTGGGTTGAGTCGTCTGCTTGCGCTGCACCTCAACGACAGTCTGTTTGCACGCGGCAGCGGGAAGGATCGACATGCGCGGATTGGTGAGGGGTTCATCGGCCTCGCGGCGATGCAAAGGATCGCGCACTATCCCGCGTTTGCAGAGCTACCGATGATACTCGAAACGCCGAACGAGCCGCCGGAGCACGGCGAAGAGATCCGCCTTCTGCGGGAGATTTAACTCCGGGATCTATTTTTCTTGTTTCCGATGCATTGATTTTGTCAATCTTTGCAAGCCCGGAAAGAATATATTCGGCTGTTTGCGTGCTGAAAAATTGCCCGCACCATTTGTTTGTATTATAATGACAGCAACACAGTTCACGAAAAAACCCGAATTTCTACAGTTATCGATCACATCCGGCATATATGTTACTGTTATCCTTGATGCGTACATTTCTCGCAACCGAAAGGAGCCTGTCACATGGAAGCTGTCAAAAAACCCAGAGTCAAAGAGCCGTATCATCTTTCTCCGCGCATCCAATGGCTGAGGGAGTATTATTTTCAGGGGGACACGCGCGGTTGGAACAACGAGTTTGCCGCGTTCACAACAGGCACGGCTTGGGACGAAGTGTTCGATGAAACCTCGTTTTTGATCGTGCCGGAGGTATATTCCTTCTTGCCGACATTCCGAAAATCCTTCCAGATGGCAGCGCATACCATCGAACCGCCCAAGGGGTTCTTTACCCTCTCCTTGCCGGAACGGCGCGCGTGGATCATCAAGGAAGCGGTTGTGAACCGTATGCCGCAGGAGCTCCTGCCGGGCGATCTGATCGCGGGCGGGCGTTTTAATCTGATGGCCAGCCGCTGCTGGAGTAAGGCAGAGGCAAAGGAGCGCAATGCGCGCATGCTTGGCGCGGACGGGATCCGGAAGGCGACGTTTGCGTTTCAGGATCGAGGCTACGGCAACTGCGGCGCAACCAGCGGTCATCTGATTCCGGACTATCCGAGCGTGCTGCGAAAAGGCTTTTCCGGCGTGAAAGCGGAGATTCAGGCACGATACGACGCGCTCTCCCCCGCCGAACAAGCGGGCGACGCGGGTGGACAGCTTCGAGGCATGCTGGTGAGTTGCGACATGCCGGTCGAGCTCGCCAAGTGCTATGGCGTACTTTGTGAATCCCTTGCGGCACAAGAGACGGACGTCGTGCGCAAAGCGGAGCTTATACGCATGCGGGACGTCTTGCGCCGCGTGCCAAGCGAACCCGCACGCGATTTTCAGGAAGCGCTGCAATCCCTTTGGTTGACGCATATGCTCGTGCTGACGGACGAAAATTACCCCGGCGCGGGTGTTTCCTTTGGCAGAATCGACCAATACCTGCTGCCCTACTGGCAGGAGTCGATGAAATCGGGTATGGATCGCGAATTCGGCAAAGAATTGCTCAAGTGCTTCTGGATGCATTGCAACTATGTGTACGACGCGATGATTCAAACCGGCAACCAGGGCATCACGGCGGGCTATGGGCAACTGTTCAACCTCTCCGGCCTCGGTCAAGGCGGTGCGGACATGACCAACGACCTCACATGGGTGTTTTTAGAGGTCATCGACGAGATGAGTCCGATCCTTGAGCCCAAACCGAATGTACGTCTGCACAAAAACTCACCCGACGCATTGCTGGACAAGGTTGTCGACATGGTGGCGGAAAGCCAAGGCGCACCGTTTTTGCTCAACTTTGACGAGCGCTCGATGGCAGGTATGCTTGAGGAGGCCCGCCGCGCGCATGTGGAACACCTGATTCACGAGGATAACGTATTTGACCATGCCTCCGTCGGCTGTCTGGAGAACACCATGTGCGGAAACGACCGCTCTTCGACCGTGGACTGTAACCCGAATCTCGTCAAAGCGGTGGAACTCACGCTGGGCAACGGTCAGGATTTGATCGAATATACGGACGCGCTCTGGGGCAAGCCGTATCCCGCCGAAACCGAAGCGCCGAAGACGGGAGATCCGCGCGTGTTTGCAGACTTTGAGGCGTTTTACACGGCGTTTTTGATCCAATTGCGCTATGTGATCGATCGCATGACGCGCCTTTACGAGAGATCCACAGAACTGCGCGCGCAGTTTTCGCCCACGCCATATCTCAGCTGCCTCGTCAAGGGTTGCGCCGAGAGCGGCAAGGACTGCACGCAGGGCGGAGCCGAGCTTTCGTTCGTCACCGTTGAAGGCGTCACGTTCGCAACGACGGTTGACTCTTTGCTCGCAATCCGGTATCTTGTGTATGACAAAAAAATCTGTACGATGGACACGCTGATCCAGGCGCTGCAAGCCAACTGGAAAGGGTATGAAATTCTACAGGCGCAGGCGAAGAACCGCGCCCCGAAGTATGGCAGGGATGATGACGACGCGGATGCTCTCGCCGTGCGTCTGATGCGGGATTGGTCGGATATCGTCTGGGGTTATAAAACCAAGCGTACAAATGCGCAGTTCCGCCCCGGCATGCTGAGCTGGAACTATTGGATCGGCTCCGGCTTCATCCTGCCCGCCACAGCGGACGGGCGCGCACATGGTCAGTTTTTGAGCAACGCCATCTGTCCCGTCAACGGCGCGGACACCAACGGCCCGACGGGAAACGCAAACTCCGTCGGAAAAGCGCTCGGCGGCACGGACGAATCCGGCAATGTCCGCAACCTGCTTCCCAACGGCGCCAGCCATACGATCACACTCTCGCCCGCGCTGATGCGGGATGGCGAACACCGCGAGAAGCTCAAAGCGTTCCTGCGCGGCTATGCGCAAAACGGCGGTACCGCGTTGCAGATCAACATCCTTGACGCGGAAACGCTTGAGGACGCGCAGAAGCACCCTGAAAACTATAAAAATCTGCTCGTGCGCGTCACGGGTTATAACGCATATTTCACGAGCATCGGCAGGGAGCTGCAAAACGAAATCATCGCGCGGGAAAGCCACAATCGGTATTAAGGTTCCCGTATGATCCATCGTTGACGCATAGAAAAGTACAATTGGGCAAACCAAACGGCCCATCATCATCGCAAAAGGAAGTTACGATCGGTATTGATATGACAAAAATCCGCTACCTTGATATTCAGCGCATGTCCAGCGAGGACGGCCCCGGCCTCCGCACGACAATCTTCCTCAAAGGCTGCTCTCTTGCTTGCGCATGGTGCCATAACCCGGAGAGCATCGCCAAGAAACTCCAGGTGCATTGGATCTCCGCGCGCTGCATCCGCTGCGGCAGTTGCGATTCCGTGTGTCCAAACGAAAGCTTAACGCGCGATGAAACCGGCGTGCACATCGACCGTAGACTGTGTACGGGTTGTTGCGCGTGCGTTTCCGCCTGCCCCACGCTCGCGTTGGAATGCAAGGGCATCGATGCGGAGGCGGAGGAGCTCTGCCGCGAGCTGGTTAAGGATCGCGCCTACTTCGGGCGAGACGGCGGCGTGACGCTCTCCGGCGGCGAAGCGCTCCTGCAGGATGGCGCAATCGAGCTGCTCCGTCTGCTGAAACAGGAAGGCATCCAGACCGCGGTCGATACCTGTGGAATGGTGTTTACGGAACAATTGCAGGCAGCGCTGCCGTATACGGACATACTGTTGTATGATCTGAAGCTCATGAACGATGCGGATCACACGCGCTGGACCGGTCGCGGGAACGCGATGATCCTCCGAAACCTCGGCGTCGCGGCTCTGTGGGCAAAGGGCAACGGCAGGCTCTGGATCCGTACACCCGTCATCCCCGGCGCGACGGATTCCGACGAGAACATTCGCGCCATCGGTGATCGCATCGCCGCCATCGGCGGGGCGGAACGATGGGAACTCTGCGCCTTCAACAACCTCTGCACAGACAAGTATGATCGTCTCGACATCGACTGGACGTTTAAAAACACGCCGCTGATCGCAAAGCGGCGGATGGAAGAACTCCTCGCGCTCGCGCGGAGCACCCGCGCATGTGAAGATATCCGCGCGTCAGGTGCACTCGCCGAAGACGCGTAGCGTAACGACTTCCAAGACAAAACACGATCGACGATGAATTTTCCGGAGGAGCGAATATGAAACCTTTGTTTTCGGGCAGGATCGACGAAGCGGCCATCGCCATGATGGCTTGCGACAGCAAGGTCGGCGTGTTGGCGACGCAAGACGAGAGCGGATATCCGCATCTCTCCTTCCTGTCGTCCATCCAAGCGTATGGCGATCAGGCGCTGACATTTGGGCAGTTTTCCGCGGGTCTGAGCAAGCGCTTTATCCTTGATCGCCCGCGCGTGGGCTTCCTGGTGCTGAGCGCGGACAAGCGTTACCTCTGCGGCAATGCTACCTATACGCACAGCGCGAACACGGGCAAGGAGTTCGACCTCTATAACAACAAGCCGCTCTTTCGCTACAATTCCTATATGGGATTCTATCGCATCTTTTATCTCAATCTGGAGCGCATCAGCACACTTCGTCCCTTGCCGATGGGTTCCATCGTACTGGGCGCGATCCTTTCCCGCGTGAAAGCTCTTTTTGTTCGCAAATGTGAGAAAAAAGCGCTGCCGTTGGTCGGGCAGCAACTCTTTTCGCAGTTGGATTCGCTGAAATTCCTCTGCTATTTCGATTCGTCCGGCGAAGCGGTGATTCTTCCCGTGGTGCAGGCAACCAGCGCGGGATCGGATCGCATCGCGCTTTCATGCGTTCCGTT
Source organism: Christensenellaceae bacterium (assembly GCA_963665535.1). Lineage (GTDB taxonomy): Bacteria > Bacillota > Clostridia > Christensenellales > CAG-138 > UBA7703. Next base: position 98,991 of record OY762290.1, on the reverse strand, counting down.
CGGCAAAGCACTCCGTCAGATTCCAGATGGCGCAAAAGTCGCAATTTTATGCCTGAATCTCCAGATGGAGAGCGTTCTCGTCAAGGGGCGCTATCAAAAAGGTGTGTTGGAGATCGAGCGCGTCTATAACTCCATGCCGCCAAAGATGGAATATGTCTATCCACGCAGCGAGACGATCGAACCCGTCCGCTCGTTTTAATCCACTCTATGCAACGCAAAGCGGAGGTCGACCCTCCGCTTTTCCTATTGCCCGTCTAAGGTTAGCCGTTTTGTTGCAAATATCGCGCAATCGTGTATAGAAACTCCTTATTCCCCGGCGGATATTTGCCGCGGTTGATAAAGAGCTGATCCAGCCGCTTTTGATTGCCAAAGTTCCAAATCGCTTTGATCTCCTCGCGCACATTCCGCTCGATCCGCGCGGGCTTTGTGCCGCAGCGTTCCGCCACTTTCGGATACAGTACGCGTGTCGTGCTGGTTACCTGCTCCTCCTGCATGATGAGTTCGAGCGTCATCGCCATCTGCACATATCCAAGGCGTCCCGTCGGCGCGCCGAGGCGGAGCAGTTCCTGATCAATCTTAGACCTCACATGTCTGTCCTCCCTGTTATTTTTCCCCGATAAACAGACATTAATCTACATAATAACAAATTTCAATGGTTCCGCTATTCTTCGAGATTAATCGACGTAATTCGCGTTTTTTCGATTTTTTGTATATACAATAATTCAATGTCTCCCTAAATCCGAAATAAAAATTAATCTCCTCGGCTCTGAAACGTTCATCAAATTGGTTGGTAATGCACCGAAGAAATCTGTGCCCTCTCAAACCGTGCAGCACATGGTTTTAAGCAACATCGTGACGTTTTTGCATTGCGCGTCGATTGCGATATGAAATTTCGCATGATACAATGCAAGATAGAACGATCTCGAACCATTGAAGTTTGGAGGCGCGAAATTATGCTATGGTCCCTGAAAAAAATCTGGTACCGCGTGTTTCAATTTGTGCTCACTTCAGGAATGTATCTTATGCCGTGGCGGCAGCCGGAGCTGATCAAGGGCGCGGGCAGCATCCGTCAGTTGCCGTCGTTTATCCTGGGCAAAGGCGTTCACCGCGTACTCATCGTGACCGACTCCGTCCTTCGGAAATTAGGCGTTCTGGACTCATTTTTTGCCGCTTGCGACGCGGCGGGTCTGGAGGGCGTTGTTTACGATGGCGTGGAGCCAAATCCATCCATTGAAAACATCGAAGCTGCGCGCAAGATGTATCTGGATCAGCATTGCGAGGGTATCGTGGCGTTTGGCGGCGGCTCTGCGATGGACTGCGCGAAGGCTGCCGGCGCGCGCGTGGTGAAGCCGCGTCAAAGCGTCGCCAAGATGGGCGGAACACTCCGCGTGCTCAAGTGGCTCCCCCCGCTCTTTGCCGTACCAACGACGGCCGGTACAGGCTCTGAAACCACCATCGCGGCCGTGGTGACCGACCGCGCAACGCATCACAAATATGCGGTTCAGGATCTGTGCCTGATTCCGCGCTACGCGGTGCTCGATCCCGAACTGACTGTCGGCCTCCCGCCGCATATCACAAGCACCACGGGCATGGATGCGCTGACCCACGCGGTGGAGGCATACACCAATCTCTTTGCGCCCAAGTCGACCGACGCGCTCGCCATCGAGGCGGTCAAGCTCATCTTTGAAAACCTTGAGAAGGTCTATCGGGATGGAACCGATCTCACCGCGCGATACAATATGCAGCTCGCCGCGTTCTATGCGGGCGCCGCCTTTACGCGTGCCTGCGTGGGATATGTCCATGGCGTTGCGCATACGCTTGGCGGGCTTTATGGCACGCCGCACGGCCTCGCAAACGCGGTGATTTTGCCTTGCGTCATGGAATCGTTCGGCTCTGCCGTCTATCCGAAGCTTGCGCGCCTTGCGGAAGCCGTCGGGATCAACGGCAAGGACGACGAGGAGAAAGCAAAGGCATTCCTGCGTGAAGTTCGCCGCATGAACACGGATATGAAGATTCCATCCGGCTTTGACTTCATTCAGGAGAAGGACATCCCGCAGATGATCGCTTGGGCCATGAAAGAGGCAAACCCGATCTATCCCGTGCCCGTGCTTTGGCATGAGCCGGAGTTCCGCGTTTTGATCGACTGCCTCCGCTCGTAACGACACATGCGTTATCCGCGATATGAACGGCAGATGTTGCTGTCGCAGATTGGTGTAGCCGGTCAGGAGAAGCTCGCTGCCGCGTCCGTGCTGGTCGTCGGTTGCGGCGGGCTTGGCTCTACGTTGCTCTACGATCTGTGCGGCATCGGCGTCGGGCGCATCGGCTTTTGTGACGGGGACATCGTCGATCTTAACAACCTCAACCGCCAGTTTCTGCATACGCCCGCGGATCTTGGTCGGAGTAAGGTATTCTCCGCGCTCGAAAAGCTCCGCGCGTTTGCGCCGGAGCTCCGCTTGGAGCCGCACAATGTTCCTATGACGGAAGAAAACGCGTCCGGCATGGTTCGCGGGTACGATCTTGTCCTGCTTGCGGTGGACTCGATTCCGGCGCGCCTGATCGCCAATCGCGCTTGCGTGGCGGCGCAAATTCCTCTTGTCGATGCGGGCATCCATGCTCTGAATGGCTCGGTCTACTCGTTTCGTCCGGGTCAATCCGCTTGTCTGGCGTGTTTGCATGGAGATTCCTCACCCAAGCAATCCGGCCCGATTCCGAGCTTCGCCCCGGTCGTCTCCGCGATTGCATCGCTGGAAGCGCTCAGCGCGGCAAACGTCCTGCTGGGGCTGCCAAATCCCACCGACGGGCAAATGCTTCTGTTGGACGGAACCTGTATGACGACGGAGTTTGTCACTTTCGCGAGATCCTCCCATTGTCCTGTTTGTTCCAAATGATCTTGGATGCAGTCAAACAGGCGCGCGGCTTTCGCCGTGCGCCTGTTTTTTGTGTTCTCTTTCGTTGATTTAGAAACGCAGGATCGGGGCTTTCAACAGATTCAGCAATATTGCGGTGAGCCCCGCCAGCGGCAGGAACACCACCATCGCAAGCATCATGACAAGTTCATAAAACACATTGCTGCGCGCGTCCGCTTTTCCGCGAAACCGCAGGAAAAAGGAGCCGGACGGGATGCCGATTGCGTTGCCCATCATAATCATGCGCGTGACCGCGAGAATTCCGCCTGCTCCCATCTCACCATACGTTTGCACAATCTGCATCCATGCCTCGCGTGAGGGCTTCCCGCGCTGATCCGCATAATGTTGCGCAAAAAGCACCCCTTTGAGTTGTTCTTGCGGTACGTTTGCAAAATTTCCGCCGAGCAATGCACGGATCTCCTCCGCGCCAAAGCCTTCTGTCAATGCAACTTTGGTGTGATAGTAGGAGCACAGCGCACAGCCATTGACCTCGGTCACCGCGAGCATAATGCGCTCCAAAAACGCTTTGTTCATCGTTCCCGCATGCGTAGCGCGCCGGAGCAGCGGGATCGAGCGAAACGCGAACGTCATGATGGAAAAGAGTTCCGATACGGAAAAAAGTTTACTGCCGGAAGTTTGCATGTCGTCTCCTGTTCTTGCCGAACACATCGGCCTATTTTTTATCTTAACGCGAAAGATCGCATCCTGCAACGCAAAACGCCCGCCGTAAGGCGGGCGAGTTCCGTTTTGTGGAGATTATTTCTTGTTCGCCAGTGATGCGGCAACAAATCCTTTGAAGAGCGGATGCGCGCGATTCGGGCGACTCTTGAATTCCGGATGGAACTGTACGCCGATGAAGAACGGGTGATCTTTGAGTTCTATCGTCTCTACGATGCGCTCGTCCGGCGACACGCCGGAGAGCACGAGCCCTACGCTGGAGAGCCGGTCGCGATAATCGTTGTTGAACTCATAACGGTGTCTGTGCCGCTCGTGAATCAGCGCCTGCTGATAGCATTTTTCCAGCAACGACCCCGACATCACCTTGCAAGGATAGGTGCCAAGGCGCATCGTGCCGCCTTTGTTGATGGTCGCATACTGATCTGGCATAAAATCAATCACCTTATGCGGGCTGTTTTCGTCGAACTCGCCGCTGTTGGCGCCAAAGAGACCTGCGACGTTTCTCGCAAACTCGATGACCGCAATCTGCATGCCGAGGCAAAGGCCGAGATACGGAATCTTGTTCTCCCGCGCATATTTCGCGGTCTGAATCATTCCCTCGACACCGCGCACGCCGAACCCGCCGGGCAATACGATGCCGTCTAGCCCGGAAAGCTTCTCCGCCACATTCTTTGCATCTATGGCCTCGGAGTCGATCCATTCGATCTCGACCACCGCGCTGTTTTCATATCCCGCGTGGCGCATCGCTTCCGCAACCGAAAGATATGCGTCGTGGAGCTTGACATATTTTCCGACCAAACCAATCTTGACGTGTTCCGTACTTTTGCGCACACGCTCAAGCATCTCGTTCCATTCCTTCAGGTTTGGCTGCGGCAGATCAAGTTGCAGCTCGCGGCATACCACTTCGGAGAAGTTGTTGCGTTCAAGCATGATCGGCGCTTCGTAGAGCGTCTCAACCGTGAGATTTTCGATCACGCAATCGGGCTTCACATTACAAAACAGCGCGATCTTGCGCTTAAGGCCGTCGTCCACAGGGCGATCGACGCGCATCACAATCACGTTCGGGGTGATACCGGAGGATTGCAGTTCTTTGACGGAGTGCTGCGTGGGTTTGGATTTATGTTCGTCCGAGCCGGAGAGGTACGGAACCAGTGTAACGTGGATGTACAGGCAGTTGCTGGGGCCCACTTCATGCCCGACCTGACGGATGGCCTCAAGGAACGGCTGGCTTTCGATGTCGCCGATCGTGCCGCCAATCTCAGTGATGACCACATCCGCGTGCGTCGCGTCCGCAACGCTGTAGATGAATCGCTTGATCTCGTTGGTCACGTGCGGAATCACCTGCACCGTTTCGCCAAGATACGCGCCCGCGCGCTCGTTGGTCAGGATGTTCCAGTAGACCTTTCCGGTGGTCAGGTTTGAAAAACGGTTCAGATCCTCGTCGATGAAGCGCTCATAGTGCCCCAAATCGAGGTCGGTCTCCGCGCCGTCTTCGGTCACGAACACCTCACCATGCTGAAAAGGGCTCATCGTACCCGGATCCACGTTGATATATGGGTCAAGTTTCTGTGCCGCAACCTTCAGTCCGCGCGCTTTGAGCAGCCGTCCCAACGACGCCGCCGTGATGCCCTTGCCAAGCCCCGAAACAACGCCGCCTGTTACAAAAATATACTTCGCCATACAATCTCCTCCGTCTCACTTCGGTATCTATCTTTTTATTTTTATTAAACACGAATGCAAGCCCGACCCCGGGCGCTTGGCAAGAATTCTTTTTTGGCTTGGTGCATGCGGAAAAACTACAAAAGCAACGCCCCTGTTTGAAGAGGGGCGTGAAACAGGGTGGCTACTCCACCGTTACGCTTTTTGCCAGATTGCGTGGCTGATCCACCGGACAGCCTTTCTGTACCGCGAGATAGTATGCGAGCAATTGCATGGGCACAATCGCGCAAAGCGGCGCGAGCGTCGCGTCCATTTCTTCAATGCTCCATTGTTCGTGAGAATGTCCCTTCGCTCCGTCCCATACTCCATTGGTCACGGCCAGCACATGCGCGCCGCGCACGCGGACTTCCTCCATATTGCTTGCGACCTTTGCCTGCAAATCGGGCTGGGTTGCGAGGGCGACGACGAGTGAGCCTTCCTCGATCAGCGCGATCGTGCCGTGCTTGAGTTCGCCCGCGGCGTACGCCTCAGAGTGGATGTAGGAAATCTCCTTGAGCTTGAGCGCGGCTTCCATCGCGAGGGCATAGTCCATGCCGCGACCGATGAAAAACACATGCTTCACGCCAAAGGAACGGCTTGAGAAGAACTGAATCTGGTCCTTGTCGTCGAGTACCTTTTGCATCGCGGCGGGAATTCTGCTCATCTCTTTCAGGCGCGCGCCAATTTGTTCTTTGGTCATCTCGCCGCGCTTGAGTGCGAGATCCAGTGCGCTGAGGTACAGTACGATGATCTGCGTCAAATACGATTTTGTCGCCGCAACGGCGATTTCGGGGCCAGCATAGGTGAATAGCACATGCCCGGCTTCGCGGGAGATCGTGCTGCCGGTGACGTTGCAAACCGCCATCGTATCGCAGCCGAGTTCTTTCGCGCGGCGCAGTGCGGCAATGGTGTCCGCCGTCTCGCCGCTCTGGCTGATGACCATGAACGCCTCACCCTTGCCGATGAGATTGTCGCCGTAGCGATATTCGCTGGCGATGTCCACATCCACGCGGAGCTTCGCCATATGTTCGATGAATTTTTTGCCGAGCATCCCCGCGTGATACGCGGTTCCGCAGCTCACGATGGTGATGCGCTCAAGCGCCTTTGCCCGCGCTTCGTCCCAGGGGAAACGGTCGGATTTGAGCGTAAAATCCTTCGCGACATATTGATCAAAGGTCTTGCGGAACGCGTCCGGCTCCTCGCAGATCTCTTTCATCATGAAGTGCTCGTAGTTGCCTTTTTTTGCGGACTCCACGTCCCAGTCCACATGCAGCGGTGTCTTTTCGATCTCGACGCCAAACTCGTCATAAAACTCGATTCCGCTCTTGCGCAAAATCGCCATCTGGCGGTCTTGGAGGAAGCAGACGTCGCGTGTATATTCTAAAATTGCGGGGATGTCAGAGGCGACGACGCTTTCCTTCTTACCGTGGCCGAGTACCATCGGACTGTCTTTGCAGGTGCAGTAGATCGTCTCCGGGTCGTCCGCGAAGATGATCGCAAGCGCAAACGAGCCTTCCAGCATGGCGACCGCCTGCTTGAGTGCCGTGAACGCATTGCCGCGATAATAATATCCCAAAAGCTGCGCAACCACTTCCGTGTCCGTCTCGGAGACGAAAACACATCCGTTTTTGACCAGCATGTTCTTGATATGAAGATAATTTTCAATGATTCCGTTGTGTACGATGGCGATGGATTTGTGCGTGTCCGTGTGCGGGTGCGCGTTCACATCCGAAGGTTCACCGTGCGTCGCCCAGCGGGTGTGGCCGATGCCGCACTTTCCGCTGACGGGAGATTCGTCCAGGAGGTTCTTAAGATTCTCAATCTTGCCCTTCGCTTTGCGCAAGGTCAGGCTGTTGCCATCCCAAACCGCAACGCCCGCGGAGTCATAGCCGCGGTAAGCGAGAGACGTCAATCCATTCATGAGGATGGGAACGCAATTCTGATCGCCCGTATAGCCAACAATTCCACACATCTAGAAGGAATTCCCCCTTTGCCAAAAATGAAGCGTCCGATAATAAGCCGCCAACCGCCCACCCATTATCGGACGCAAAATCCTTCGGTCATTATACAAAACTCGTAGTCTGCCCGTCAAGCAAATTTTATACGGGGCGAGTCACAACTTCTTGCGTCGCCCCGTATTGTCAGATACATAATATAGTTGAAACTTCCCTGTTTCGTCTTGTTGATCTTTTCGCCTCAGCTAAGGAGATGGCATCGACGGAAAACGTCAACCGCTCATTTATTCTCAAAGATCTTCTCGCCTCAGCCAAGGAGCTGGTAACGGCGGAAAGCGTCAACCGCTCATTTCTTCTCAAAGAATTTCTCGCCGTAGCCATAGTGTTCAAAGACGTAATCGATGTCCTTGTCGCCTCTTCCGGAGAGGTTGACGAGAATCGATCCACGGTTGTTCTCGCGGGCATAGCGCATGGCATATGCCAGCGCGTGCGCGCTTTCAATCGCGGGGATAATTCCCTCGTAACGGCTGAGGTAGAAGAACGCTTCCATCGCCTCTTCGTCCGTCACGCTGGTGTAGTTCACGCGGCCGACGTCGTGCATAAACGCATGCTCCGGACCAACAGAGGGATAATCAAGTCCGCTCGCGATGCTGTAGACGGGCAGCGGCTCGCCTTTGTCATCCTGCAGCAGCAGACTCTCGAAACCGTGCAGAACGCCTTTTTTGCCAAACGTGATGGAGGCCGCGTTGTCGCCGATCGTGGTACCGCGTCCCATCGGTTCGACGCCTACGATCTCGACAGGTTCTTCATAGAACGTCGTGAAGAGACCCGCGGCGTTGCTGCCGCCGCCGACGCAGGCGCAGACGATGTCCGGAAGCAGACCCGTCATGTCAAGAAACTGCTCTTTGGCTTCAATGCCGACCACCATCTGGAAATCGCGCACCATCTTCGGGAAGGGATGCGGGCCAACGACGGAACCGATGCAGTAGATCGCATCTTCATATTCGTTGAGATAAGCCATAAATGCGGCATCTACGGCTTCCTTGAGTGTTTTGAGTCCGTGGGAGGCGGGGATGACGCGTGCGCCGAGCATCTTCATGCGGGTGACGTTGGGCGCCTGCTTGGCAATGTCCACATCGCCCATATAGATGTCGCATTCCAGTCCGAAATAGGCCGCCGCGGTCGCGAGTGCGACGCCGTGCTGTCCCGCGCCGGTCTCGGCAATCAGTTTCTTTTTGCCGAGGAATTTTGCGAGCAGGCCTTCACCCATGCAGTGGTTGAGCTTGTGCGCGCCGGTGTGGTTGAGGTCTTCGCGTTTGAGATAGATCTGCGTCTTGCCAAGCATACGGCTGAGGCGTTCGGCGTGGTAAACGGGTGTCGGGCGCCCTTGGAACTCTTTGCGGATTCTGCGCAGCTCGCTGATGAACTGCGCGCTGTGGCAGATGGTTTCGTAGGCATCGTCGATCTCTTGGAACACGGGAACGAGTTGCGGCGGAAGGAATGCGCCGCCATATTCACCAAAGCGGCCGTTTTCGTCGGGGTAGAGCTTGACATAGTTGGTAAAATCTTTGTACGTCATCATGGTTTGTTTCCTTTGCCCGCCGTTGGCCGCGGACGTATATCCTTTCTTTTGTTTGAATTTTGATTTTTCTCTCTTGTTTTGTGGCAAACAAAAACGCCCTTGTTTCGACGCTTACGCCGAAACAAGGACGATGCTCTCGCGGTGCCACCTTGTTTCCCGATGTTGAGATCGGGCTCTTTGTGGAAATGCCAACACATTCCCCGCGATATAACGGTCACGACCCGTCGCAGGATACTTCTCTTCCCCTGCGCGCTCGGCGGTCCATTTGAACGATCGTTTCCTGCGGGGCTTTCACCAGCGCCCCTGCTCTCTAAGAGGTCGTATTCGTCCGTTATCTCCGCTTCACAGCTTATGGTCGGAATTATATATGATCGATTCGCGCACGTCAAGCATAATTTTTATGTTTTTTATCATCATTTTTTCTGCTTTTTTGTCACCAAACTGGTACTCAAACTGTCATATATGTCAAATCCATAAATTACACTCTAAATGGTTGAAGTTCAGTGTGTTATATGGCATAATACACCTGATGAAGCATTCAACAAACACCCGCGCTTCTGGCGGCGGGCGTCTCAACGGGAACCACGCGCGCGTGCGAAAGGGTTCTTTTATGAAAAAAACTGCGCTGATCGCCTTGCTTGCGCTCATGATCCTGTCGCTGTTCGGCTGCGGAAAAAAGCCGGAGGTCTCCTATGTCGACACGCTGCCCTGTGATCAGGCCAGCGGATATACATGGGTTGCCCGCGCGAGCAGTGATAATACCGGTCAGGTCTACATCGGCCAAACCTACCGGGATGACGAAACCTATACTTTTTTGGGTGCCAGCGGCGTGCTTGAAAACGCGTTTGCCGGTGTTACGCCGGGGGTTGCTACGGTGCGCCTGTATTATGTCCACGCGCTGGATTGGGACGGCTCCAACAGCAGCGCGGAGGGCACGGCATATTACGAGTTTATGGTGTATGACGATCTTTCGATCCGTTTAATGTATTCCGAGATCGAACTGCCGGATGAGTTTTGAAAAACAGCTTATTTGCTCGCAAAAGCGACGCTCCTTTTTTCGGGAGCGTCGCTCTTTTTGTTCGTGTCAACGGACGAACAAGCCGTCTTCGTTTTTGTCGATGGTGAGCGTGGTGTCTGGCGGAATGTCGCTTCCGATGATCTTCCGCGCGAGCAGCGTCTCCACCCGGCTCTGGATATATCGCTTCAACGGGCGCGCGCCGTAGAGCGGGTCGCTGCCTTCGTCTACGATAAACTCCTTGGCCGCGTCGGTCACACTTACCTTGAGCTGCCGTGTGGCGAGGCGTTTGCCGAGATCCACAATCAGCAGGTCGACGATCTGCTTGAGATCCGCCTTCGTCAGCGGGCGATAGAACACAATCTCGTCGAGGCGGTTGATGAACTCCGGCCGGAAGGATTGCTTGAGCATTTGCAGCACGTGGTCTCTTGCCGAGTCGGTGATGCAGCCTTCGTGATCAATCCCTTCGAGAATCACGTCCGAGCCCAGATTGCTGGTGAGGATCAGAATTGCGTTCTTGAAGTCCACCGTCCTACCCTGTCCGTCTGTGATTCTGCCATCGTCGAGCACCTGCAAAAGCACATTGAGCACATCCGGGTGCGCTTTCTCGACTTCGTCGAACAATACGACGGCATACGGCTTTCTGCGCACCGCCTCCGTCAATTGTCCGCCCTCGTCATAGCCAACATATCCCGGAGGTGCGCCGATGAGTCGGCTGACGCTGAATTTCTCCATATATTCGGACATATCGATGCGCACCATGCTCTTCTCGTCGTCAAAAAGTGCCTGTGCGAGCGCTTTGGCGAGCTCCGTTTTGCCAACCCCCGTGGGTCCCAGGAACAGGAACGAACCGATCGGACGATTCGGGTCTTGAATCCCCGCGCGCGAACGTAAGATTGCGTCACTGACGCGGTCGACCGCCTCATCCTGCCCGATCACACGCTGGTGTAAAATCTCCGGCAGCCGGAGCAGTTTCTCCCGCTCGCCTTCCATGAGTCGCGAAACAGGGATGCCCGTCCAACGGGCGACGATACGGGCGATCTCCTCCTCGCTCACGCGGTCGTGCAGATAGGTCGCCTTCTGTGCGCCGCTTTCCGCGCGTTTCTCCTCCTGTTCGAGCTCGGCATTCAGCTGCGGCAGCTTGCCGTATTTGAGCTCGGCTGCTTTGTTGAGGTCATATGCGCTCTCCGCTTTGGCAATTTCGGCGTTGGCGCGCTCGATCTCCTCGCGCAGCTGCTGCACCTTTCCGATGGCGGACTTTTCATTCTCCCATTTGGCCTTCATCTCGTTGAAGCTCGCGCGGAGCTCGGCCAGCTCCCTCTGGATCTCCTCCAGATGCTCACGGCTGAGTTTATTTGTCTCCTTTTTCAGCGCGGCTTCTTCAATCTCGAGTTGCATGATCTTTCGACTCGCGGCGTCGAGTTCCGTCGGCATGCTGTCCAGCTCGGTTTTGATGAGCGCGCACGCCTCATCCACGAGGTCGATCGCCTTGTCCGGCAGGAAGCGGTCAGAGATATAGCGGTGTGAGAGCGTCGCCGCGGCAATCAGCGCCGCGTCCTGAATCTTCACGCCGTGGAACACTTCATAGCGCTCCTTGAGACCGCGCAGGATCGAAATCGTGTCCTCGACCGTCGGCTCTTCAACCAGCACAGGCTGAAATCTGCGCTCCAGCGCCGCGTCTTTTTCGATATACTGCCGGTATTCGTCGAGCGTCGTGGCTCCAATGCAGTGCAGCTCGCCGCGCGCGAGCATGGGTTTAAGCAGATTGCCCGCGTCCATCGCGCCTTCGGTCTTGCCGGCACCCACGATGTTGTGCAGCTCGTCGATAAAGAGGATAATCCTCCCGTCGCTGTCCTTGATCTCGTTGAGTACGCTCTTAAGCCGCTCCTCAAACTCACCCCGGAATTTCGCGCCAGCAATCAGCGCGCCCATGTCAAGCGCGAACACCTTGCGGTCCTTGAGGTTATCCGGCACGTCTCCGCGCACAATGCGCAGAGCGAGCCCTTCCGCAATCGCGGTTTTGCCGACGCCCGGTTCACCGATGAGCACGGGGTTGTTCTTCGTCTTGCGCGAGAGGATGCGAATCACACTGCGGATCTCGTCGTCCCGACCGATCACAGGGTCGAGCTTTTGATTTTTCGCGAGCTCCACCAGATCCTGTCCATATTTGGCGAGCACGTCATAGGTGCCCTCCGGGTTGTCGGTGGTCACCGTCTTGTTTCCGCGGACGGTCTTGAGCTGCTCTACAAATGCTTTCTCCGTGATCTGGTTTTGCGTGAGCAATTTCTTGATGGGCTCGTTCGCTTTTTTCATAAGACCAAGGAACAGATGCTCCACCGAAACATATTGATCGCCCATCTCTTTTGCGCGTTTCTCCGCTTCGTTCAGCGCGGTGTTGAGATCTTGAGAGATGTAGATCTGGTCAGAACCGGAGCCCGTGCTGTAGGTCGGCAGAAGGTTGACCTCCCGCTCGGCCTCTGAGCGAAGGCGGTTTAGGTCCGCGCCCGTTGCCGTCAGAATACTGCCGATGAGTCCGTCCGGTTGGGCGAGCAGCGCAAACAAAAGATGCGCTTGTGTCACCTCGGTATTCTTTCGCTCGCTGGCGATCTGCTGCGCATTCTGCACAGCTTCAATGCTCTTTTGTGTTAATTGATTGACGTTCATCTTCCGTCACCTCCCGTATTACAAGATCATTCCGCCGCTGTGGATATAGTTGACGTAGAGTTTCTCAACTCCTGTCACCGCCAGCGCGGGTTCTTGGATCAATTCAAAATATCGCTTCAGCGCGGAATCCAGCAAATGGATATACCCCGCGATTCCCGCGCCGATCTGCTCGTTGCTCTGCACTCCTTCGTCGACGAGGCGCAGCTTGCGTAGATATCGTCCGTCTTCGATCGCGCACTCCACCCGCCCGACGTATGTCTGCTCAATCCGTGTCCAGAGCTTAAAAAATTGGAGCATCGCGAGTACGAGCGCGCTGTTTTGGCTGCGCACGGAAACCCGCAGTTCACCCAGCAACGGACGCGCGTTTTTATAGAGTTCCACACTGTAGCGCACGCTGGGGTTATATTTATAGTCCAGCGCGCTGCGCAGGGAAAACATCGAATCGGACGGCTGAAGCTGCGGTTCAAACACGCCGCCAACCAGCATCTGTTCGATGGCTGAAAACACCTCCCGCATGCGCTTTTCGGGCGTAATGTACCGCACGGATTCCGCTAGGATCTGGTTGATCATAGCCGAGCGGCTCGTGCTCGCTTCATAGGCCATGCGGTCGATCTCCTGCACAATCTCGTCGGACAGGACAAGGGAATATACGCTCTTGTTCATCTGGTCTCACCTCTTATCTCAGCCTTATCTCAGCCTTATCTCAGCCTTATCTCATTCTTATTATAACAATGCGCTCACACTTTGCAATCGATGTTAATAACTTCGTACACGATTTTGCAATTCTTTCACGATTTGACTATACTGGATTCGCAATGTCTTGAGGAGATCAGTAACGGAATGAATGAATTATTTGATACCATCATCGATCGCGCGGGAACCGGCAGCATCAAGCTGGAAGCGGGCGAAAAAATCAACCCTTATCTGCCAAAGGAATATATTACGCTCTGGGTTGCGGACATGGACTTTTCCTGCGCGCCGGAGATCCTCTCCGCCATGCATGCGCGGCTGGATCGCGGCATATTGGGATACACGAATTTAAGCGAGGCCTGTAAAGCCAGCACCTGCAGCTGGATGGATCGACGCTTTGGTTGGCAAACGGATCCGGAAGAGATCGTCTATTCCGCGGGAATCGTCGCGGCGCTCTACGCCGCGGTCGCGCGCTTGACGCGTCCTGGCGACGAGGTGTGTTTTCTCACGCCAGCCTATCGCCCGTTTGACGACGCGGTCAGAAAGCAGGGACGCGTCCCCGTCTATTCGCGCATGCTCTGTCAAGACGGCGCGTGGAAAATCGATTTTTCCGATCTTTCGCAAAAACTCAGCCGTCCGAATTGTGCGATGTTCTTTCACTGCAACCCGCATAACCCAACCGGGCGCGTGTTTACGGAAACGGAGCTGACCCGTCTTGGCAAGCTGTGCTTTTCCAACGATGTGTTCGTCGTCAGCGACGAGATTCACGCGGATTTGACGCGAACGGGTGTGACGCATATCCCGCTTGCCAAGCTCTTCCCGCGCGAGCATCGGATCATCACCTGCTCGAGCCCCAGCAAGAGTTTCAACCTCGCGGGCAACAATCATGCGCATCTGTTCATCCCGGATGCAACGCTCCGTCGCGATTGGACAAAGAATTATTACAACGGACATCCGAGCGCGCTCTCCAACGAAGCGACGATCGCTGCCTATGACCGTTCGGAAGGTTGGCTGGATGGCTTGCGAGTCTATCTTGATGAAAGCTTTGTCATGATGCAGCAGTTGTTCCACGAACGTCTTCCGAAGGCAAGCGTTTCCGCCGCGGAGGGAACCTATCTTGCCTGGGTCGACCTATCCAGCTATGGGCAGGATGAGCAGGCGCTCAAGCGGTGCGTTTCTGCCGCAGGCGTGTTTGTTCAGTTCGGAGAAGATTTTGTAGACAATGCAACTTGTTTTATGCGGATCAATCTCGCAAGCCCGTGGAGCATGCTGCGCGAAGGTCTCTTGCGAATCTGCCGCGCGCTGGCGCCGGAGAATGTTTAATTTATCGAATATGTCATACAAAAGCCGCCAAACGGCGGTTTTTGATTGCATGCGCGTTACATGGCGGTTTTGAGAGCCGCTCGACCGGCAAAGCTGTTGGTTTCGTTCGTATTTCAGACGCATTGTTCGCGGCAAACCCCGTGATTGTTACGTTTCTCATGTTGGACGTAACCAATTTTGGACGTATACGGTGTGTCGTCGATCGATTTTTTCCGCCTTTCTTCTATGTTTTCTCTGAATGCCAGCTCATTTATGCGGCCGTTTATTCAAATTGACAGAGTTATTTTTATTTTTTTGTAAAACTTTTTAATTCGTAACGGCAATGTAACGAACGATGCGTATGCTAAGTCTCGAAAGAAAAAAGAGTGAGAGAAGAATAAATGAATAACAAATCGAAACGCATTTGGATCATAATTGTCATTCTGCTGCTGTTGGGTGCGGCTGTGGTTGGATTCGTATATCGTGGAACCGATGATACGCTCGTCGCATCCAATCCTGCGAACATCGACGCGTTACAGCAAAACCAGTTGGAAGCCATCGCGGAAGAAGCCGTCCCGCTTGCCGGCGCGGATGGAGCAGATGGCGCGCAAGTTTTGCCGCTCGTCATAGTCGAAAATCCCGTCCTCGAAAGCCCCGCGCCGCGGACAGCGACGCCTACCCCGACGCCGACGCCGACCACGGCGGTGGCAACCGCTACCCCGGTTGTTCCGACGCCGACGCCTACGACTGCCCCGACGCCGACGCCTACGACTGCCCCGACGCCCACGCCTACTACTGCCCCGACACCGACGCCTACGACTGCCCCGACACCGACGCCTACGACTGCCCCGACACCGACGCCTACTACTGCTCCGACACCGACACCGGTGGTCACAACGTCTGCGGCGATTCGGCTGTTGGATCGTGCCAACGCGCTGATGTCCGATTTCAATGCTTGCAGCTCCAATGAAGAGAAGCGCGCATTGCTCGGAATCAGCAACAGCAACTTCAGCAATGATACGTTCCGCGCAAAACTCCTTGCGGATCTTGGCGGCACATGGGAGCTTCTGGAAGATGAGATCGTGAGCGCGACGCAGTATCAGAGCGACAAAACGCTGTATGTTCAGGTGTATATGAGCGGGCTGAAGAACGATTTTGTCCCCGTCGTCTACTCTACGCAAAACGCAGACCTCACCGCGCGAAATCAGTGGGCGACCAATCTCGTCTATAACGACGATGCGGCACTATGGATGGAATATACGCAAAAGCACGCATACAACGACAGCCGTGTAACCTATAGCATGACGGAACTCGGCAACAACAAGGACGGTTGGGAAGAGCTCAAGGATGTTATGGAGACAAGCCCCGTCTGGGAAGAGGTCGTCGTTCCGGATTCTTCATCGCCGGCTCCGTTAGAGCCTTAAGTTCATCAGCCCCTATCTGACGCAAAAAACAAGCGGACGGCGAGATGCCGTCCGCTTTTGCGTGCTTATTCTGTTTATTCGATATAGTCTCTCGCCACATATGGGCTGGTATACGCCCGCAGCAGCGCGCCGTAATCCGGCGTGAAATCCAGCACGTCCCCAACACGATAGTCCTTGGCCTGCGTGAGGTCGACGATCAAATGATCGGAGCTCGCGCCAATGATCTTGATGTCGCCATCTCTGGGGCAAAGACCGTCTGCCACCGTATCCTGCCGTCCAATCTTGCAGATACCCCGAATCTGTTCGCCGAGGCTTTCGAACGTCGGGTGCTCGCCAAAGGCGTTCGCGCCGCTCTCTCCGATGGGGACAGACGGTTTTCGCTGCACCTCAATGAGGCGGGTGGAGAGCGTAAAAGCGTCGCCATACAGCCCGTTCATCACGCGGCAGGCCGCGGTATCGTTGCCGAGCAAAATCGACTCGCCCAGCCGCAGATGATTGACGCCCGGCGGAACCAGTCCGCGTTTGAGTAGCCCAAGTGAGCTGGAGTTGCCGCCGGAGACGATCGGAATCGGTAATCCCGTGCGTGCGCGGAGCTCCTCCGCAATGCCGCAGAGTTCGCCAAGGTTGGTCTCGTCCGGAATGATCGCGCCATAGCACGTGAGGTTGGTTCCAACGCCGACCAGCGCGATCCCCTCTTGCGCAAGTGCCGCATCCGCCGCGCGGTAGATCGCCTCGCGATCCAGAAACAGCAGCCCTTCGCGCAGATCGCCCAAATCGATCATGAGTATGATCTGGTGCTCTTTTCCAATCGAGCACGCGGCTTTTCCGAGTGCGCGAATGGTCGCAATCTCTGAAACGAGGCTGATGTCGCAAAGCGCCACCGTTTCCAGCGCCTCCTCCGGCGCAGACGCGCGCAGCAGCAGCCTCGGCTTCTGCGTGTTCAACCGCGCTAGATTCTCCATGCGTGCGTCCGCGAGCATGGCGGCGCCGCTCTCCTCCAGCACGCGGACAATTCGCTCGTCCGCGCAGACGACTTTTGTCACAGCGGCGATGGATACGCCGTTTTCCGCGCAAAGCGCATATAAGGCGTCGATGTTGTGTTTGATTTTTGTTAAGTCCGCTGTGATGCGCGGATAGTTCGCCATAGATACCTCGATGATGGATTACACAAATCGCAGTGTCGATACGAGCAGGGACTTTGCCGCCTGCGGATTCGTCTTTGACAGTACGCCAAGTGAAGCCATGATATAGCGCTCGTCAAACGCAAGCCGCATGCCGCCGGGCTTGGGATAGAGAAGACTCCCGCCCGTGTTGCAGTCCGCGAGTTTGCGCAGAATCGTTTCCCGCTGGGGCAGCCGCGTCAGCGCGCCGCCGGTGCCGATGATCGTCTTCACCTGCGTAAGATCTTTCCCCTCCGCCGCTGTCGCGCGTCCCTGCGGGGTGAAATAGTGGCGCAGTCGTCCCGCGTGGCGGTGAATTGCGGTGAGTCCTGCCTCCTGGCAGAGGCGCGAGGTCAGCGTAAACTGCTCCTGCGAAACAGGGATTGCGTGATAGTCGCGCATGACGGCGGCAACATCCAGCCCCAACTCGCGCGAAAGCTTCGCTTCGCCGATCTGCTCTACCAGATAGTGCGCGTTCACAAATAACCCCAAATCGCCCTCTACTGTGCGCTTGTTGAAGGGTTCCGGCGCGGTCATTAACTGCGCAATCTCTTCGGATCCAGCCGTTACGGAATGGACATCCGTGGTCGCTCCTCCGATATCGAGCACCAGAAGATCCCCGATCTCCTCATAGAGCAGCATTGCTGCTTCCATGACCGCGCCCGGGGTGGGCAATATTGCGCCCGTGACCAGCTCGCGGATGTGTTCCATTCCGGGTGCGGAGACGATGTGCTTTTCGAAAGCTGCGTGAATCACTTTTCGAACCGGCTCAATGTTCAGCGCATCCAGCCGGGGATAGACATTCTCCGTGATGTAGACGGGGACATTGGCACGCTCGAAAATCGTGCGGATTGCGCTTTGGTTTTGCGCGTTCCCCGCATAGAGCACGGGCGCGCCCGTGCCTTCCTTGGCGAGGCGTTCCGCGTTATAGAGCGCGGTTTCGCGTTCCCCGCCGTCCGTTCCGCCCGCAACTAAAATCAGGTTTGGATGAATGGTGTGCTGCTCGGAAAGATCGGCGTCCGTGAGCTTCCCCGCTGTCGTCTGGCGGACGATTGCGCCCGCGCCGAGCGCCGCCGCGCGCGCCGCGCTGACCGTCATGTCGTAGACCAACCCGTGGACGCACATCTTGAGTCCACCCGCCGCGCTGGAAGAAGCCAGCATGTCCCGATAGTCGAGCGTCGCGGTGCCTAGGCTTGCCTTCAGCGCTTCAATCGCGCCGTTTAGCCCCACGCGAACATCCCCTTCCAATACGCTTGTCGCCGCCTGCCCTTGTCCGAGTAGGCGCGGCGCCGCGCCCAGCGCAAACGCGCTGACGAGTGTCGTAGTGGAGCCGATTTCGGCGATGAGCACATCCGCGATCATATCAGTCTTCCCGCCGTTTCGCACGCTCCTTGACAAGGAACGTCGCGACATGATTGCCATGCGTCCCTCTGCCAAAGCCTGCGTCCGCGCCGGCTTCTTTTGCCTTGTCACCGTCCACCTGTGTGCCGCCCGCGGCAAAGAGAAGCTTGTCGCGCACGCCCATCTCCCGCGCGATGCGATCGATCCGCGCGATATTCTTATAGTGGATATCGTCGTGCGAGATAATCACAGATGCCAGCATCGCGTCCGCGTTGAGTTCAATCGCGGCGCCGACGAGTTTCTCCGGCGGGACAGAGGTACCGAGATAGTGCACCTCGATGCCATATTTTTCGATGCCGCCGTGCTTGATATCGATGATCTCCCTTAATCCCACGGAGTGCTCGTCCTCGCCGATGGTGCCGCAGACCACGCGCATGGGTCTTTGCTCGATCGCGGCGCGGAGTGCGTCGTCGCTGAGCACGTCCGGCTCGAGCGGTATCACGAGCGACGCCATATCGATCTCAAAATCGACCTTGCCCTTGAGCTCGATCCGCGTGCCCTCCGCGCGGTGCAGCACCTCGCGCGAGATCACCGCGATATCCTTAAGGTTCATGCGCTTTGCGCACTCGATGGCGGCAGCTTCCGCAATCTTTCGCTCCGCAGGGAAACAGAACGTGAGCAGCACCGTTCCATCCGCAAGCCACTCCATCTCCGGACGAATCTTCTCGGCATTCGGCTGGGCGAATGCCTTCACCGCGTCCATGCGCAGATAGACGTTGTCGTTTTCGTCGAGCTCGTCGATATAGGCAATCTTCTCCGGCTGCTCCAGCGTACAGCCGCCGATGAGCGCCGCAGGGTTCTTCGGATCCGCGCCATACTGGGAAACATTGTTCCGGCCATAGTGCGCGGTGACGGGCGCCATATAGTCTTGCTCCCGCTTGATGACCGTGCCCGCGCCGATGCCGCCCGCGAGCGAACGCGCGATGCCGTCTCCGTTGCGCTCCGGAAAGAGCCCGCTGTCGACGAACATGCCGCCCTCCACCGCGGCAAAATATCCCCCTTTTTCGATCATTTCTTCCAGGAATAATACCGCTCTTTCGATCAATTCGCGCGATTTTTCCGCAAGATAGCCGTCTTTTTTGAGCTCCACCATCTCCATCAGCCCGTCAAGACCTGTGAGCGTCTGCTTGGCTGTGTCGCATGCTTCGATGTTGAAGATGTGCCAGGGCACATTGCGCCCTTCGTCCGGCGTGATCGTGGACTGGATATCCGCGCTGGTGAGTTTGCTGACCAACATGTTCAGTACGTGTGTGACCGTCGCTTCCCGCGTGCTGGATTCAATGTATTTCGTGTTCATCTGCGCGCGCATGCGATAGCCGGTAAAGAGGCTTCTCAGCGCAACCGCATACGGCAGATCCATATAGACGCAGGGCCCCGGCGTCGCGGTCGGCGGCACGGTAGAAAGGCAGATGTTCTCTTTTGGCACGCCAACCTTATAGGAGTACAGCGCATTGATTGCGTGCTGCACCATCAGCTCCGGCATGACCTTCCAAGCGTCCCGCGCGGTTGCGTTTGCGTTGTGCGCGCCGTCAATCTGCGCCATGTTACCCCATGCGATGAGTGTTTTGCTCTCCGCCGCGTCCACAAACGAGCGCAGCATGTTGATGTTGCGATAGATGACATTGTATTGCGGATCCTGATGGCAGCCGTTGACGCCCTCTTCCGCGAACATGACCGCGATATCGGGCCCCGCCACACCGCTGACATAGCTGTGATAGTTGATGGGGCGACCCACTTCATCCTCGATCAGGTCAAGCGCTTTTCTCTGTGCGCGCACTTGCTTGCGGGTGATCGGAACCCCGCCGCTGCCCTGCGGCGTGCCTTCGATCAGGCCGTCATAATGGCTCTGTCCGGACGTGCGGATGACCATGATGTGATCCGCGCCGTGGTGCGCCGCCATACGCATGCGCCGTATATCGTCCTCAAAGCGACCGCTCGCGATCTCGGTGGTAATCACCGGCATCGGCTGCGGATCGACATCGCCAAAATAATGCGCGGGCGGCAGCGGCACACTGTCCTTGAGCGGCATGCTGCAATCGTGATAGGTAAACGGCCCCATCGTGAGGTTTGGGGTAGGCTCCCGCCACGTCCAACCTTTGCGGCGCGGACGGTAGTGTTCCAAATCCTCTAAAATCTTTGCAACATCGATATTTTCATCCGGCAGCAGACGATATTCGCTCATTGGTCGCCTCCAAACAGGCGCGCAGCCTCTTCCAAGCGCGCGGGAACGAGCAGCGCAAGCCCAGCTTCGCGGATTTCCTGCCCCGTGTGCTTGGCATAGCGATAGACCACGTTGCCCGCGCCATGCCCTAGCAGGCTCTTTTCCATGCATGCGTCCACAATCGCCTTTGCCTCGAGCGAGCCAAAGCCCATCCGCAGCAGGACGCTTCGTTCGATGGCGGGCGTGGTGTTCTCATTTGCCAGCTCTAGCAGCGGGTCGACGAGCTGCTCCGTGAGCGCCCAGAAACGCATTTTGAGCGCTTCATCACTCAGGCTCTTGAGGGGATCGTGTCTTGTTTGAAAATCGTCTTCGCGTTTGACCATATGTTCCTCCCGAATGCGTTCTGGGATTACTTGCCTTCCTGAAGCGTTTCTTCCACAAACAGCGGGCTCGACTTTGTTTCTTCCGCAAGAAATGCGATATCTTCGTGCGTCGGCGCGTGGTCGATCGTCGTTGCCGCATGAAGAATCAGCGAACGGCGCATGTGATCGACATCGACCTCCGCCGCGCGCAAAAGTTTCGGATGCGCGGGTAGAATGATACTCTCGCCCGCCACCTCGTCTCTCGGATCGCCGAGTGACACGCGAATCCCGTTTTGCCGCGCAAAGCTCAATTGCGCGCTGCCGTGCTTGCCGGCGCCTGTATACTCCGTCTCCTGAACGACGACGATTCGATCCTCCGGCAGCGTCTGCGCGAGCGAGATCGCAGCGGCGAGGCTCGTGTTCCCCGCGGGCCCGCGCTCAATCCCTTCCAGCCGCGCGAGCAGCTCGGTCGTATAGAATACCTCACCCTGATTCACCGTCACGTATCTGTCCATATAGCGAAGCGGACGCGCCGCGCTCCTCGGCACATCGCTGCGATCCGGCCAGGTGGAAAACGGCATGCCAAAGCCGGTATGCCCTGTCGTAAACGATTTGCGATTAAACTGCGAGTCGCTCGCCATGTGCAAGCCTTTTAGGTTGACACTCGCGGCGACGATCTGCGCAAAGCAGTTCGCCTTGATGAGTCCGCGCGCGGTTCCCGTGAGATTTCCGCCGCCCGCGTTGGTGCAGACGACCACGTCAGGGTCTTTGCCGAGCTGTGCGCGGCATTGGTTCGCGACCTCATAGCCCAGCGTCTCAATGCCGGCAATGCCAAACGCGGTATAGAGAGACGCGTTAAAATACCCCGTGTCCTCCAGCATACGCAAAACGGTATAGAACAGCTCCGGGCCAACCGAAAGCTGCACCACCTCCGCGCCGAGCGCTTCGCACTTCCTCGCTTTTTCGATGATCTCCGGCTGACCCACGCCGCGCGAATCGTAACACTCCTGCACGACGATGCAACGAAGCCCGCTCTTTGCGCAGCAGCTCGCGACCGCAGCTCCATAGTTCCCGCTCGTCGCGGAGAGTGCGCCGGGATACCCCATGCGCTTTGCGTGGTGGATGCTCGTGGCAGCTCTGCGCACCTTGAAGCTCCCGCTGGGGTTTGCCGCCTCGTCTTTGATGAAGATCCGCGCTCCAAAGCCGCTTTTGCTGAGCTTTCGCACAAGGGTTGTGATGTTTTTGAGCTCAATCAACGGCGTGTTTCCGATCGCAAACCCACGTTGGATCTCCACGACATCCTCCAACGTGTAGCCGGTAGACGCCATCATGCGCTCATAATCAAACGCGATCGACCCGCTCTCAAACCGTTTATAATCCACGCCGACTGCGTTTCGAATGATCTCATTTTTTCGCGCCATCACGGCGGAGAAGCTGTTGTCACTGCTCATTTTGCACTACCTCCGAAGAGGAACGCAAATGCCTCGTCGCCCGCCTGTTGCAACTCCGGCACAAAGTCGCCAAAGCTATGCGAATAGTGCGGCGTTTCGTCCACAAGCGTGCCGGAGACGATGCGCCCCGTGCGCGTGGTGAGGGTCGCTTCGTCGCCAAGCAGAGCATCAGCGTGTAGATACCCTTTCGTCCACTGCTCCAGAGGAACGGATTTCGTATCCTCCGGAACGGCGGCAGAGCGCTGCTCCGGCTCTAAAATGATGCTATGGATTCGCACCCAATCGCCTTTTTTTGCCATTTCACTCACCTCATTCGGACGTTTTATACAATTAAGTCTGATTCGACCTGTTCCCGCCTATCATGATATTGACCTTCTACAGCAAGAGTCCTTCCTCAATCTGATCTCTCATGTCTCCCATAATCGCGTGCGGAACCGGCAGATCGATCATCGTCTTAAGCCCCGGACGCGCATTGATCACGTGCGGAATCATATTGACGCACATGGCGATGGTGCCGATACCGCCGTCTACTTCCGGCTGAATCTGCATCTGCACCCGTGGCGTACCTTCCAGCGTGATATAGTCTCCCGTGTGCGTGCCGCCAAGCTCCGGCTCGATCTGTTGGGGATGGATCATGTCGATCTTGACTTCGCCTCCCACAAATCCCTGCCCGGTCATGTTGACGCCTGCCACATTTCCGCGCGCCGCAAAGCCATAGGGAGATTTTCGGTCGACCTCCGTCAGAATCGGCGACATCTGCTGCGCAAAGGAATCGATCTTCCAGCCCAACGCCTGCGAAATCATACCGATGCTCTCGGCAAAGCCGACGTGCCCCGCCAACTCGCCCTTGTCCACACCGTCCTGAAATGCCTCCGGCGTGAGACCCACGCCCTGCTCCTGCATGACCAGCGGGCCAAAGGGCGAGAGAGAATTCACTCTGCGGCAAGTGACTTTATCGACATGCGTCATACATCCGGAAAGGCAGATCGCAAGCAGATCCATCATCAGTCCCGGATTGATGCCTGTGCCGAGCGCGGTGACGTTGTGTTCCTTTGCCACGCGATCGATCGCACGGGCAAGATCCGGCTCCTTTGCCGCGGGATAGCTCATCTCCTCCGCGGTGCTGATGGCATTGACCCCGCGCGAGAGCACCTTGACGAGCTTTGGGTATACATCTTTGGTGAACGAGTCTGTCGCGAGAATGCAAACGTCCGCGCCGCGCTCCGGCAGAGCCACGTCGATATCGCTCGTGATGATCACATCCACCCGATCCCCGCGCTGGATGTCGAGCACGTCAAAGATACTCCTGCCAACCCGGTTTGGGTGCAAATCGCAAACGCCCGTGATCTCCACGCCCGTTTTTTGCAGCAGCGCCCTTGTGATGCCGCCACCCATCGCGCCAAATCCCCAAACTGCTACCCGGATGTTCCGCATACCGTTCCTCCCGCCGTAAGGCTTAGAAATTGAAGTGAGGTGTGATTGGTTGTTTGATGATTGCTGATATAAATGCTTTATTCGAAATTGAGTTGCCGCTTTGGCACAAAAAAATCTTGCTGCTGCAATCCCAGTTCGTCGATCATCTGCTCCACGTAGAGCAGGTTGCCGATCTGGAGCCGGTCGTGGCAGTCGCTTCCCATCGAAAACTTCAGCCCCGCTTCATGCGCCCTGCGAAGCATATCCACGCCCGGCGCGCGCCAAAGTCCGGAAATCTCCAGCGCGATGTCATGTTTTTTGCAAAGCCCAATCACCGCATCCTCCCATTGGGTCAGGAATGCTGTGCCATACATTTCGTCGTGGACGGGCAGAACCGTCGCATGGCCCAAGATATCCACGCGCTGGGTGGAGAACGTCTTTTCCATCATCTGGATGATGTAGGCAAGATAATAACGATTCATATCCGAAGAAAAGTTCTTATCGTATTTTTCCGTGAACCCGCTGCGTCTGGAAAAATATTGATTCAGCGGAACAAACCCGCCGCGCCCGTCCGGCATGCTGTGCACGCTGGCGATGACATAGTCCAGCTGGTCGTCCAGCGAATCCGGCAGGTTGAAGCGGTGCTCCATATTGACCTCCGCCCCGCGGTAGACGGGATAAAGCTGCAAAATTTCCAGATAGTTTTTAACGTCGTTGAGCGTATAGATGCCGCAGCAGAAGAGGTGGTCGGACACGCCCAGAATATGCCCCTGCTCCCGTTCCACGGAGACGAGATCTTCGATTGGAAAGCGTGCGTCGGACATGTTCGTGTGCGTGTGCAGGTCGTATAATTGCATGATAATCTCCCGTCTTTGCTCTGGCGTGCGCACGGGCGGATTGCGTTTGGCCGCATTGCGCGATCACACGGCGGCTTGAGCTCCGCGTGTTTTGCATAAAATCGCCAGATGCTTATACAATATACCATGAATCCGCGCGTGAAAACAAGGGCGCGGGCAAATGCGCGCAAGGAAAAATCGGGCTGCATACGCCCGTGGGATCGCGCTTGACAGCAAATTGCCACGCACCTATAATGCAACCATAGCATGCCAATCAAACCCGTTTACCCAATCGATTCTTGATTGCAAAGAGATAGAATCAGAAGAAAAGGAGCATCATACGCAATGAAAACTGCCATTGTATATTATTCGTTCGGCGGGGCGACGCGCGCGGAGGCAACGAAGCGAGCCGAGGCTTCCGGCGCGGACAAGTTTGAGATTGTGGAAGCAAAAAAGCGCGGTATGTTTTCCGCGTTTCTCTCCGGCTGTCCGCAGGCGCTTGGTCGCAAAGCCTCCGCCATTGTACCGCTTGCCATCGACTGGAGCCTGTATGATTCCGTGACGCTCATGGCGCCCGTCTGGGCGGGTCACCCCGCTCCGGCGTTCAACGCCGCGCTTGCATACATACCAAAGGAAAAAGTGCTGCGCGTCGTACTCTGCTCCGGCGGCGGCGAAACCCCGAAGAGCAAGCAAGGCACGATCGATCTGCTGCAAGGGCTCGGCTTTACGGTTCAATCATACGAAGACGTAAAAACCGCAGCACGATAACCCAGCCCGAACAAACAATCAGAGCGTCCGGAACCGATCCGGACGCTCTTGTTGTTTCGCGAGTAAGATTTACTCTGCCTTTTTGCAGGCGCAATGCCGGATCAGCTCCGCAGCGACGCTGACGGCGATTTCGGCGGGCGTTTCTGCGCCGATGGCAAGACCGACCGGCGCGTGCAGGCGTTCGAGCTGCTCCTGCGTCACGCCATCCACAGCCAGCCGCTCCTTTGTGAGCGCGATCTTCTTTCTGCTGCCAATGCAGCCGATATAGTCCGCATCGGATCGCAGCAGCCAGCGCAAAATCTGATAGTCCGTCTCATGTCCGCGCGACATCACAATCCCGTGATCGCGCTTCGTGATGTCCAGCCGCGTTTCCATGTCGTCATATGCGCCAAACAGCACCGTTTGCGCCACAGGAAACAGCGCTTCGGACGCAAAGTCCGGGCGGTCTTCCACGACCCATACACGATAGTCCAGTAGATCGAGTTGGCGTGCCATGCACTGCGCGACATGCCCGCCGCCAAAGAGAATCACGCGCGGCGCCGGAAGAAGCGGTTCAATCAGCCAGCTCGGCTCCGTTTGTGTCACGACGGCCTGCTCGGGCGGACAGTTTAGCCCGCACACGCGCAGGAGCGCGTCCGCCTCCAAAACCCGGCTCTGCTCCGCGCAACCGTCGGTTATTTGGCAGACGAGAAACGTGTCTTGCTCTGCCTGCATCGCCTCGCGCAAGCGGACGCATAAAGAAAGTCCGATCTCCCCGATCAGCGGACGGAACAGCACCGTCACGCTGCCGGAATATACGTTTGCGTCGTCGGCATGAATATCATATCTTAGCATGGCGCTTGCGCCGCGTGCAAGCAGCTCCCGCGCATCCTTTCGCGCGCGAAACTCCATTGACCCGCCGCCGATCGTACCCGTCTGATCGCCCGCGGAGGATACAACCATGCCGGTGCCCGTTCCGCGCGGGGCGCTGCCCGTGCGCGTCACAATCGTAGCAAGCATGCAAGCCTGCTCCTTCAACAGTTCGGTTTCTATCGCGTCCAGCATACGCAGATCCATTTGACCCTCCGTCCAAAAACGGCTAAATGATCGGTTTTTTCAGCGCGGGATTCGCCGCGTCAAACACCAGCAAGCCAAGCTTCCTGGGCTCGGTGAACGCGCAAGGGAACTCCACGTCGTCGGATTGTTCGAGCAGAGCATCGAGTTCTTCCTCCGTCAAGAGGCGATTCCACGCAAAGAGGAAATAGGACTTCGCGTCCTCGCGGGAGCGAAACGGCTGCACATGCGCCTGTTCAAACGGCTCATAGGTAAACGGGATGCCCGCGTTCTTCAGCGCCTCTGCAAGCGAGCGGATAGCGGCCTCATTTTCTGACGATTCACGGCGGAACAGAACGAATGTCTTCGCGCGGGAAAGCTCCCGCACGACAAGGAGCGTCTGCTCTACGGTGCCGATGTCGTAGAGTACCAGCGCGTCAAAAAGCTTGTCCGGCGAATACGTGTGCACATCGCCCAGGATCGCGACCACATTATGCGGGCAACGCGCGCGAAGCGCGGCAACTGCTTTGGGGTCGTTTTCCATAACGGTGACCTGCTCCACATGATACGAAAGCCAGATCGCAAGATCGCCCAATCCACCGCCCGCATTGAATACGCGCGCAGAAGGCGGCAGATAGGCCGCAATGCGTTCCGCGATCCAATAATAAAACTTACTCTTTTTCGAAGCGTCGCTCATCCAGCGGATATGCGCGTCCGTCCATACGAATTCTTCCAACAATGTATCTCCTCAATCGATTATTTCTCTGACTTAATTGAGTTATTCGAGAATCGTTTGCCCCGATCCTATCTCGCGCATCAGCTCGCCATAGCGATAACAGCCTGCTTCATGCTCGTTGACGATACCTGCCGCCTGTAAAAAGGAGTGGATCGTCACCGAACCCGCATAGCGCATGCCGCGCCGCTTCATATCCGCCGCCATGCGGTCGGAAAGCGGACTGGTCGCGCGCGGCTGACCATCGGGGCTCAGCACGACCTTTCCAGCCGAAAAACTCCACAGATATTCGCAAAATGATCCGTACTCCCGCTTGAGCTCCAGCACGATCTTCGCGTTGGAAATCGCGGCTTCAATTTTTCCGCGGCTGCGGATGATACCGGCGTTTTGCATGAGCGACTCAATCTTCGCCGCATCGTATCGCGCAAGCGCTTCGACGGAAAAATCGTCAAACGCCTCGCGAAATGCCTCGCGTTTTTTGAGCAGCGTAATCCAAGATAATCCTGCCTGAAACAATTCCAGCAGGAAGAGCGCATACATGGCTCGATCATCCCGGATCGGCGTGCCCCATTCTTCGTCATGATAGGCGCAGTAAAGTGCGCTATCCGCTTTGACCCAGAAACACCTGTTCGTTTGCTCCATGCAGCAGGCTCGCTTTCTCTCGTTCTGCCGATACGTTACCGATATTACGGCAGGTACGATTATACCACAGAAAAATGCGGCGACGCAAAAGTTGTAATCCGGCGCCGGTAATCCTGCGCCTGCTTTCTTACGAAAATTCATACCTACGCGCGTCGGTGAACGGAGTAAGCTTCGGTTGTCTTATTATTCGACAGTATTCGTGTTATTCTGCGAACTTCTCTCTGTCATCAATCGCCAGATCCGCTGTCCTATCAGTAGACGGTAGATCCGTACTTTTTTGCGCAGGAGATACTGATATGAAAAAGAAACTCTTTGCGACATTCATCCTGTTGATCAGCCTCGCATTTTCGGGAAGCACACTCGCCCTCGCGCCGGACAACGGATACCAAGACGGTTTCATCTCCCCGATGTCGGTTCTGTCGGTTGACTGCGGTTTGTCCGGTGGCGGCGGCTCCTACACCGCATGGGCCACCGCAACCTCAACCGTTTCGGAGACAATCACCGTCACTGTGCGGCTCTACCGTGTCGTCGGCGGCACGCTCACGCTGATCACTTCCGGCAGCAAGACAGCCACCGGAACCAGCGTCTCGATCAGCAAAGCCGCAACGCTGACCCCGGGCAGCTATCGCGTCGTCGCAACCGCGACCGGCAGCGTCTCCTCCTCCGCCAGCAGAACGCGTAACTATAACATTAGCTAAGAATCTGATTCTCTTAAGCTATCGCTTTACCCCAACAATTGACGAAGAGTCAGAATCCGAACTGGAACGCGTAAAAAAAAGAGTGGCAGGTGCGCCACTCTTTATCATATCACTCACTTACGAGAGCAAGTCCCAAATCAGATCAAGATCCACTCCCGCATCGGCATAAACGGTCAAGATGGAATCGTCCAGCAGCACAACCCCGTCGAACGAGCCGTTTTTCGAGTCGATCGCATACTCCATCATTCTGCCATCGAGAACTGTTCTTTGCTTGATTTCACCGCGGAAGGATACGGATTGCCCGTCTCCCGCGAACCATTTCTCAACTAGATTGATGGCCAAATTGTCAAGCGTGCGATAACTTGTACGCAACGATTTGCCCGTCATAATGTGATTGTATTCCATCACTTCCGCGCATGTGAGCTGGTCGCTGGCAAATTCAACCGCATCCAACCCGGTGGCGGACTCAAACGCCGCGACGGAATCAAAGTAGATCGGCTCTTTCTCCATGATGAGGTTGCCGTCCGCATCATAGCCGTACTCCGCGATCTGCTCCTGCGTGAGCATCTCCGGTACATCGTATCCGCGTTGTTCATAGAGCGCCTTCTCATCCGCTTGCTCAATCTGAAGCTGGGAACCAAACACGGTAACGACGTAGTTGAAGACCCCCTCTGCAATCGCGCGTCCGGCCGGAACCAGCGTAAAGAATGCGAGAATCAGTGCGAGAATCATGCTACTGATCGCAATGCGCCTATGCCTGCGCAGTGAACGCGCCGCATCGTGCAGCCGTGTGCGCCAGCCCCCGGCGACTCTTTGATCCGCGTCATCCAGCGCGCGATAAAACCCCGCCCAGGATTCCGTGGGCAGTTCGGACTTCGCGTGTGCGCGCATAATCAGCGTCCGCGCGGAAACAAGGCAATCCGAAGCCAGCGTACGCGCCTCTTGTTCTGAGCGCACGAACAGCTCATCGAACTGATACAGTTGATTCCGAATGTGTTTTTTTTGTTTTTTAAGATTCAAACCCGTGTCACCTCGGTTTTAATAGAAACAGAACCATCATCGCAAAGAACAAGGATTGACTCGCGGCCTTTTTTGCAAGCCGCGCGCGGATTCTTACAAATCGCTGGCTCAGTGTGTTTTTAGG
The DNA here is from genome assembly GCA_963665535.1 of Christensenellaceae bacterium. Classification (GTDB taxonomy): domain Bacteria; phylum Bacillota; class Clostridia; order Christensenellales; family CAG-138; genus UBA7703. The sequence continues at coordinate 69,276 of OY762290.1, read as the reverse complement.
GATCTTGAGCTTGTTCGCCACTTCTTCCAGCGTATATCCGTCGAAGAAATACAGATAGAATGCCTCCCGCATCTCCGGCGGGTAGCCTTCCATCTCCTGCCGCAGCCAAGCGATCGCGGCTGTTCCCAAGACGCTATCCTCAACGGAATCACCGCCCGGAATCTGCGCAAACACCTCCGGTTCGGATGGTACCTCGCGCTCTGCCTTCTTAAGGGCGTTGATGCGCGCGTTTCGAAGGCATGTTCGGAAAAACGCCATCGGATGCTCCACGCTGCCCGCCGGTCTGTCGTTTCGCGCGATGGTCTCCGCGAGATCCTGCATCAAATCCAACGCGTCGTCTTCATTGCGCGCCAACTGAAACGCAACGCCCAAAAGCGCCTGATATTGTCGCACGAAAATTTCGGAAAGTGTCTCCTGCATGGATCGTACCCGCCCTGTGAAAACATCGTATCGATGTCGCTCATGGTGAGCAGAACACCGATCACAGGTATCATACCATTTTTCAGAGGGGGATACATAGAGTCTTTCCGCGCAATATCCGCCTTGATGCCACAGATTCTTTCGCCAGTGCACACGGTTCGTATGCCGCACAATGGTTTCCCAGTCGTATAGGGAATCCTCCATCCATTCACAAGGCGCACCTTCAAGCTGCCAAATGATGCGGAAATCGTAAGCATGTTTCTCCGCCGTCGCCTGATACACAAAGCGAGCAGTTGGACGAGCTAGAGATCCGCTGGTTACTCCAAACAGAGAACGAGGTGTTGATACCCGCTTGCAAGCAGCGAACGCAAAAACCGCAGTATCTTCTGTTTTTCAGCGGAATCGCGTTTCCAAGGCGAGGAAGTTCGGAAGTAATCGCGAATGGAACTTGATGCGTACTTCGCAAGCCCTTCCATCCACTGCGCGAACGCTCCTCTTCCTGCATACCTCTTAGACAATCGAACCCACTGTTTCATGACAGGTTTGACAAAAAATATTTGTATATTTGTATTGTTTTTCGTCATATTACGGAAACACTGTGTTTCCTTACTGGCGTAAAACAAAAACCCTGTCCAATTTCGTTTGGATCAGGGCTTCTTGTGATTTTTTTACTTCTCTGCTATCTACTTTACAAGTTCAAGCTGCCAGATTTGTGTTTGCCTGTATTTGCATGCGCGGATCGCATGCTTTTCGCTTGAAAAATCAATCGTTCTGCTATTTGGAAAGCAGGTATTGCTCGACTTCCTGCGCGGCGCGTACAGCGTCCGCGCTCGCGCGGACGACGAGACTCTGCCCGGTTCGCATGTCTCCCGCGGCAAATACGCCGGGGCGGGAGGTCGCATATGCGTTCCTGTCGAGTGTGATATTCATCGCGCCCGGCAAATAGGTTTCCGCGCCGACAAAGCCCATCGCGATGAGCACATCGGTTGCCGCCTGCCTGCGGATCGTCGATTCGATCTGTTTTGGCATGCGTCCCCGTTCCGTCGTCACCCACTCCACCTGTGCGGTTTCGATGCCGGTGACACCGCTTGTTTCGTTGCCGACGATGGAAACCGCCGTGATTTCAAACGTTCTCGGGTCTCTGCCGTAGAGCCAGATCGCCTCCTGTTGGCCGTAGTCCGTCTTGAGCACCATCGGCCAGCGCGGCCAAGGATTGTCCAGCGCGCGCGTCTCCGGCGATGGTGGCATGATCTCGAGCTGTATGACGGAATTTGCGCCCATGCGGATGCTGGTTGCGACGCAGTCGTTGCCCGTGTCGCCGCCACCGATGACGACGACTTTTCTACCGGCGAGCGGCTTGTCCTCTGTCTCCCCACGCAAAATCCTGCGCGTCGCATCCGCCAGAAACGGCACCGCGAAGCGAACGCCGGGCAGATTCCGTCCGGAGACGGAGAGGTCCCTCGGCTGACCTGCGCCGCCGCAGAGTATCACCGCGTCATATGGATCCAGGGCGGTTACGGGCAAGTCCTTGCCGACGTCCGTATTGCAAACAAACGTGATGCCTTCCTGCCGCAGGATGTCCACGCGCTGGCGAATGCGCTCCTTGGGCAGCTTCATGTTTGGTATTCCAAACATCAGAAGTCCACCCGGTTCTTCCGATTTTTCAAACACGGTGACCGAAAACCCGCGCTGGTTGAGGATATGCGCGCAAGTCAGTCCCGCGGGGCCGGAACCTACGACGGCGACGGACTTTCCGTTTCGCTCCTTTGGCTTTCTCGGCACAACCCAGCCCTTTTCCCAGGCCATATCGCTCAAAAACCGCTCGACTTCACGAATCGCCACGGGTTCCCCGTTCATGCCGCAGGTGCAGGCGCCTTCGCAAAGCGCCGGGCAAACGCGGGAGGTGCATTCATGCAGCAGGTTCGTCTTCTCCAGTCTGCGGTATGCTTCCTCATAGTGTCCCTTGAACACCAGATGGTTCCATTCGGGAATCAGGTTGCCGAGTGTGCAGCCGGAGCCGACACCGCGCCAATTCACGCCCGCATGACAGAACGGCACGCCGCAGTTCATGCATCTTGCCGCCTGCTGCGCAATCTCCTCCTCGCTTTGCGCGGGATGAAACGCATCCCAATTCTGGATGCGCTCCTGCGCGCAGCACTCCTCGGCTGTCTTTCGATCATATTCTAAAAAACCAGTCAGTTTTCCCATTTTTTCTCTTCTCTCCTTCCGCTCGCGCGTGCTGTCTGCTTCGCAATTTGCCGCATCAAAGCGTCAAATCCGGCAGGACGGGCTTATCGCGCAGCGCTTCCTTGGCGGCAGCGAGACCCTTGCCGGTCTTAAGCAGGAATGCACGCTCCAGCATCTCGTCGCCCTCCAGCCCTTCGCGCTCCGCGACGTCGATCGCATCCAGCATCTCGCGATAATCGTGCGGTAGAATCTTGACAAATCTCGCGTGCGTCGTCGGCCATTTGTCCAGAATCCGCGCGGCAATCTTGGAGTCGGTATACTGCACATGTTTGGTCAGGTGCTTGTGCAGCATCACGAGATCGAGCGCGTCAAGCGGATAGATCGAGACAAGCTTGCGGTTGACCATGCGCGAAAGGTTCCCATCATCGAGCACATAGGCAATGCCACCGCTCATGCCGCTGGCAAAGTTTCTGCCAACCGGGCCGAGAATCACCGCCGTGCCGCCGGTCATGTATTCGCAGCCGTGGTCGCCGACGCCTTCGCAGACCGCGAGCGCGCCGCTGTTGCGCACGCAGAAGCGTTCTCCCGCGCGGCCGGCAAGATAGAGTTCGCCTCCCGTCGCGCCAAAGAGCGCAACGTTGCCGGTCAAAAGATTGTCCTTGTTCGACCAGCCCGCGTCTTTTGGCGCTTTGACGATGATCCTTGCGCCGCAAAGACCTTTGCCGAGATAATCGTTCGTGTCGCCTTCAATCGTCAGCTCAATGCCCGCGGTTGCGAATGCGCCGAAGCTCTGCCCCGCCGTGCCGTTGAACTGGAAACGCACGCGCCCGTCCGGCAGGCTGCCGTATTCCTTGCTGATAAACGCGGAGACACGCGTCGCAACCGCGCGCTCGGTGTTGCAGATTGGGCGCTTGACCAGCGCGTCGCCCTGCTCGACCAAGGAGCGCACCATGTCGTGGAACAGACGGTTGTGATCGTCTTTAACAGGCTTGAGATCGCGCCAAGGCAGGGGCTGATCGCCGGGGATCAACTCGCTGAGGTCGACACCCGCTGTCTTGGGCGAGTGTTTGATCTGCGCGAGGTGTCCCGCCATGCCGACCATCTTGTCCAGCGTATGGAAGCCTAGTTCCGCCATCATCTCGCGCAGGTTTTGCGCGAGGAAGCGCATGAGATTGATCACATACTCCGGCTTGCCGGTGAAGCGCGCGCGCAGCGCGGGGTTTTGTGTTGCGACGCCGACGGGACAGGTGTCGAGATTACAAACACGCATCATCACGCAGCCGATGGAGACCAGCGGCAGCGTCGCAAAGCCGAATTCCTCCGCGCCCAATAGCGCCGCAATGGCGATATCGCGCCCGGTCATGAGCTTTCCGTCCGTCTCCACGCGGACTCTGCCCCTTAGGCCGTTGGCGATCAGCGTCTGGTGCGTTTCCGCAAGGCCAAGCTCCCAGGGGAGTCCCGCGTGCTGAATGCTCGTGCGCGGGCTGGCGCCCGTGCCGCCGTCGTATCCGGAGATGAGGATGACGTCCGCGCCGCCCTTCGCAACGCCCGCGGCGATGGTGCCGACGCCCGCCTCGGAGACGAGCTTGACGTTGATGCGCGCGTCGGGGTTCGCGTTCTTGAGGTCGAAGATCAGCTGTGCGAGGTCTTCGATCGAGTAGATATCGTGGTGGGGCGGCGGCGAAATCAGCCCCACGCCGGGTGTCGAGTGGCGCGTCCGCGCGACGCTTGGGTAGACCTTGCCCGCGGGCAGCTGGCCTCCTTCGCCGGGCTTTGCGCCCTGCGCCATCTTGATTTGAATCTCTTTTGCGGAGGCAAGGTATGGCCCCGTGACGCCGAAACGACCGGACGCAATCTGCTTGATGGCGCTGTTGCGCTCGGTGCCAAAGCGCTCCTGCGCCTCGCCGCCCTCGCCGGAGTTGCTCTTGCCGCCGAGTTGGTTCATCGCCATCGCGATGCACTCATGCGCTTCCTTGCTGATGGAGCCATAGCTCATGGCCCCCGTCTTGAAGCGGCGGACGATCTTTTCCACCGGCTCGACCTCTTCCACGGGGATCGGCTGGCACTTCGTAAAGCCCAGTAGATTCCGCAGCGAAACGGGCGCGTCGCCTTCCATCTTCTTAATGTATTCCTTAAAGAGCGTATAGTCGCCTGTGCGCACCGCGGTTTGCAGCAGGTGAATGGTTTCGGGGTTGTAAAGATGGTGTTCACCGTCTTTTTTATACTGAAACCTGCCGCCGGAGGGTAACTCGTTCACAGGCGACTCCAGCGCTTCCTTGTGGCGGCGCAGAATCTCGCGCTCCAAATCCTCCAGCGACATGCCGCCCACGCGGGTGACCGTGCCCGTAAAGAAGCGGTCGACCAACTCCTGCGAAAGGCCCAGCGCTTCGAAGATCTGCGCGTTGTGATAGCCGTCCACACAGGAGATGCCCATCTTACTCATCACCTTGAGGATACCGTGGTCATAGCCATGATAGACATTCTCCATGGCTTCCTCGAGCGAAGCGCCCTCCAGATAGCCTTCGTCATAGAGCGCTTCCACCGCCTCATTGACGCCGCGCAGATGAATCCCCTTTGCGCCGTATCCCACGAGGCAGGCGACGTGATGCACCTCTCTTGGTTCATAGCTGTCCACGATCAGCGAGCAGCCTCCGCGAAGCCCCTTGCGAATCAGATGATGGTGCACGCCCGCGGTCGCAAGCAGCGACGGAATCGGCACGAGCGTATCGCTCGCCAATCGATCCGTCAAAACGAGGATGGATTCGCCTCGCACAATTGCCTGCTCTGCAGCGGTAAAGAGCGTGTCGAGCCCTGCCTCCAAACCCAGCTTTGGGTCGAAGACCATATCCAGCTGCGCCGCGCCAAAACCCGGAATGCCGGAAAGAAGCCGCTCCAGATTCGCCGTCTGCAAAATTGGAGACGACAGGTGAATCTTTCGGCAGTTGTCCGGCTGATCCAGCGTCGGGTCTCCGTTCGAGCCCAGGAACACATCCATACCGACGACGCACTCTTCCTGAATCGCGTCGATCGGCGGGTTTGTCACCTGCGCAAAAAGCTGCTTGAAATACTGAAACAACGGTTGCGGACGCTCCGAGAGAACCGCAATCGGTGCGTCGTAGCCCATCGAACCCACGGGATCCAGTCCCGTCTGCGCGATCGGAAGCACCGTGAGCATCCGGTCTTCATATGTCCAGCCGAAGATGTTCTGCTGATGCGTCGGGTTCTCGCCCGGCGTGCTTTTGCGCTCATAGTGCGCTTCGCCCAGCTCGATCACCTGCTGCTTGAGCCACTGTTTCCATGGCCCATCCAAATATTGATCCTTGATCTGCTGGTCTTCCAGCAGCGTGCCGCTCTCCGTATCCAGAAGCAGCATCTGGTTCGGGCCGAGACGCCCGCGCCGCACGACATCCGCCGGGGGAATATCCACCACACCGCTTTCGGAGGCGAGCACCAGAAGGTTGGAGCGCGTCAGCACCCAGCGGGCAGGACGCAGCCCGTTTCGATCCAGCACGGCGCCGACCTGTCGTCCGTCGGTGAAGCACATCGCAGAGGGGCCATCCCACGGCGTCATCAGGCACGCGGCATAACGGAAGAATTCCCGCTGGTTCTCGTCCATCGTGGGATCCTTCGACCAGGGCCCCGGCATCATCATAAACAACGCCTGCGGCAGCGACCGGCCCGCGACGACAAGGAATTCCAAGAGATTGTCAAACTTGGTGGAATCGCTGCCGTCCGTATCCAGAATCGGCAAAATGTCCGCAAAGCGCTTTTTCAGTCTTCCGCCGTCCATCGCCGCTGCGGCCGCTAGCACCGCGTGTTCGCATCCTTTGAGCGTGTTGATCTCCCCATTGTGCGCGACCATGCGAAACGGCTGCGCGCGCTCCCAGTTCGGGAACGTGTTGGTGGAATAGCGCGAATGCACGAGCGCGATGGCGGTGATGAAATCCTCGTTCAACAGGTCGGGATAAAAATCGGACACCTGCCAAGCCTGCATCATGCCCTTATAGACGATGGTCTTGGCAGAAAGACTCGGAATATAAACCTCAAGACCCTGCTCCTTCATCGCTGTTTCGATGCGCTTTCTCAGCACGAACAGACGCACATCCGCGGGCAGGTCGTTCTCTTTCCAACTGATAAAAAGCTGCTTCACGCTCGGCACGCTAGCCCAAGCGCCATAGCCGCAGGCGTGCAGATTCGTCGGCACGGTGCGCCAACCGATTATCGTAAACGCTTCCTCTTTTGCGATCGCTTCGATACCACTCTGCGCAAGGCGGCAGACCTCTTCGTCCAGCGGCAAAAAAAACATACCGACGGCATATTCGCCTTCGCGCGGAAGATGAATCCCCGTATGCTTGCGAAAAAATCGATCCGGAATCTGCAACAATACGCCCGCGCCGTCGCCGGTGTCGGGATCGGATCCCGTGCCGCCGCGATGCGCCAGGCGTACCAAAATTTCCAGTGCGTCCGTAATGATCGCGTGCGATCGCAACCCGTTCATATGCGCGATGAAACCCGTTCCACAGGCGTCATGCTCAAATTCCGGCCGCCAGAGCGTGGCTTTGTTCATCGCCCGCGCCGATTGCCCCGCACGCATGGTATTCGGCGCGACCGCCGAATCCGGATTCTCGTTGCATTGCTGTCGAACTTGTTCCTGATTGCTTTGCTGTTGTTGCATCGTGTGTCACCCTGCGGATTTTTCGGCTCCTGTGCGCCGTTCCCCAAATCCGTTTCTCCCCTGCGTATTTTTGCCGCCGTTTTCCGGCGTGGTCGTTCGTTTTAGCCTGCCGTTTACATTGTATACATCTTGCATGCGCTGCATTTTTTGCAGCTTTTCTTGCGTTTCAATTCTCCTCGAGTTGTGTCTTTTGAAGAAAAGCGTCCGGAAGTTCCGCGTGCTCCCGCAAGACGGAAGCCAGCGAAGTCCGGAACGCCATTGTTCCTGTAAAAAAGTGCAAGATGAATTGTTCCATCTTGCAAAGTTTTATATATTATACCATTTGTCATTGGATTTGCAATCTAAATAATATATTTTTCATGCCAAAAAATTTGCTGGCTGACTTGTTCCAATTGAATCAGACAAATCAGCCGGAACGACCCTGTTTTATTTGGTTAGTTCGCCGTAACATTCCGGCCTGCGGTCGCGAAAGACCCCCCAACTACGCCTCGCCTGCCGGATGCACTCAAAGTCGTAGTTGGCAAGCAAAACACATTCGCGTGTCCGATCCGCCTCGGCAACGATCTCCCCTGTTTCGCCGGTCAAAAACGAGCTGCCATAGAACACAAGCGAACTTGCTTGTCCGCCATTTTCCGGGCAGGGCGTGACCCGCTCCTCTCCAACACGGTTTGCGGCAACTACAGGGAGAATGTTTGCGGCGGCGTGCCCCTGCATGGTTCTGCGCCAGTGCGGCATGCTGTCCGTCGCCAGAATGGGCTCGGAACCGATCGCGGTCGGATAGAGTATAAGATCCGCGCCAAGCAGCGCCATCGCACGCGCGGCTTCGGGGAACCACTGATCCCAGCAGATCCCGACGCCGACATTGCCATAGCGCGTCTGAAACACGCGAAAACCCGTACTGCCGGGCGAAAAATAGAACTTCTCCTGATAATAATGATCGTCGGGAATATGCGTTTTCCGGTAGACGCCGAGCATGGCTCCGTCCGCGTCGAGCATCGCGACGGAGTTGTATTGGCAGTTGCCGTCTTTCTCATAGAAGCTCACGGGGATTACAATCGAGAACTCTTTTGCGAGCGCCCGCATCCGCAAAACCGCCGGATTTTCCAAAACAGGCTGTGCGTAGTCGAGGTAATCATATCTGCGTTCCTGACAAAAATACACTCGCTCAAACAGCTCTGGCAGCAGCACGATCTGCGCGCCTTTGTCCGCCGCCTCGCGCACCAGCGACTCGGCAAGCGCAATGTTTTCGACGGAATTTGTCGACATCTTCATTTGTATCGCCGCAACTTTTGTTTCGCTCATTTGAATTCTCCTTTCGGAATCTGCTGCGTCACGCAGTGGATGTTGCCGCCGCCGAGCAGGATATCCCGCGAGAAGATCGGCACAATCCTGCGTTCCGGGCACAGTGCGCGGAGAATTTCGATCGCGCGTTGGTCGGAGGCCGTGTTTACTCCGCCAAACTGCGGCAACAGAATCGCGTCGTTGGTAAAGTAAAAATTCACATAGCTCGCGGCAAGCCGTTCGCCTATCGTCCGCGACTCCCCGCCGATGTCTTCGGGAAGATTCTGCATGTCCTGCGCGGTCACACAAACGGGATGGTCGGGAATCGGGAGCTTGTGGATCGCGAGTTTGCGCCCGCGTGCGTCGGTTTCTTGCGAAAGATAGTCATAGTCCGCGTGGCTGAGCGCGCACTGCGGGTCTGTCTCGTCGTCTGTCCAGGCGAGCACCACCTCGCCGGGACGGATGAACGCGCAGACGTTGTCCACGTGCTCGTTTGTCTCGTCGTTGTAGATGCCGCGCGGCAACCAGAGAATTTTTTGCACACCGAGATAGTCTTTCAGTGTTTGCTCGATCTGTGCTTTGGTTAAATTCGGGTTTCTCCCCGCGCTAAGCAAGCACGACTCTGTGACCAGCAGTGTTCCTTCGCCGTCGGAGCAGATCGAACCGCCCTCCAGCACAAAATCTCCCGCGTCGTAGCACTCCGCGCCGATCGCGCGGCAAAACCGCTCCGCCGCCGCGTCGTCCTTTGCCCAGTCGTCATAGAGTCCGTCCACCGCTCCGCCCCACGCGTTGAAGCGCCAACTGATGCCGCGCGCCTCGCTCCCGTTGGTTACGAACGTGGGCCCGATGTCCCGCGCCCAAGCGTCGTCGGTTGGGAGTTCGAGTATCGTTGCAAACCCACCTGCCTGCGCGCGTGCTTCTGCCATGTGCGCCGCATCCGCAAGCAGATAAACATGTTCGCTTTTGGCGGCCTCGCGCATGATCTCGCAAAACGCGCGCTGCGCCGCGGACGGGTCTTTGCCCCAGCTGCCGGGGCGCACGGGCCAGACGAGCAATACGCCGTCCTGCGGCGCAAACTCGGCGGGCATGTGAAATCCATCTTTTGCAGGCAGCGTTTTCAGCATCTCAGGACAATCTCCCTTAAAAAGCTTTCGTATTTGGTGGCAATTTTGTCGGTAAACTAGGAAAGCCTTGTTTTAAAGTCTTCGTAGCCAAACGTCTTGACGAGTTCGCAGTCCCCGCCTTCGTGCATCAGTGCGATGGCGGGTAGCGGCATGCCGTTGAAGGTGTTCGTCTTGACCATGCTATAGATCGCCATGTCGGAGAGCGTCAGCCGCTCGCCAACTTCCGGCATGCGATCAAAGCTGTAGTCGCCTATGATATCCCCCGCGAGGCATGTCCGCGCGGCAAGGCGGCAGGTGACCGCTCGCTCGTTCGGCTCACTCGCGTTGACGAGCGGCGGGCGATACGGCATCTCCAGCACGTCCGGCATGTGGCACGCTGCGGACGTGTCGAGAATCAAAATCGGCATGCCGTTCTCTACCACGTCCAGAACGGTGGTGTCGAGCCAGCCTGCGTCCAGCGCAACCGCTTCGCCCGGCTCCAGATAGATCGTCAGGTTTTCATATTTTGCGCGGATATAATAAAGCAGCTCATCCAGCGCATAGATGTCGTAATCTTCTCGCGTGATATGGTGTCCGCCGCCGAGGTTGAGCCACTTCATCTGCGGCAGATATGCGCCGAAATCCCGCTCAAACGCTTCAAACGTCTTGACCAGATCGTCGCTGTTCTGCTCGCAAAGCGTGTGGAAGTGCAAGCCTTCCACGCCTTCCAGCAAGTCTTCGCGGAAATTCTCCCGCGTGACCCCGAGCCGCGAAAACGGCGCGCAGGGGTCATAGATCGCGTGATCCGCCTGCGTGCTGCAAGCGGGGTTGACGCGGATGCCGCAGCTCACGCCCGCTTCTTCGCAGACCGCGCGGTGCCGCTCCAGTTGAGAAAACGAGTTGAACACCACATGATCGCAAATTTTGACGAGCTCGTTCATCTCTGCTGCCGTATAGGCGGGCGAAAACACATGGTTCTCGCCGCCCATCGTTTCGCGCGCAAGACGCGCTTCGTAAAGCCCGCTCGCGCACGCGCCGGAGAGATATTGCGCGATCAGCGGATACACGCGATACATCGAAAACGCCTTTTGCGCGAGAAGAATCTTCGCGCCTGTGCGTTTCTGCACACCCGCGAGAATCTCCAGATTGTGCCGCAACGCGGCCTCGTCCACGACGAAGCACGGCGTGGGCAGTTCGCTTCTCTTCACGCTGTTTACTCCACCGTTTCGGGGTTTTCGATCACCTGCCACGGCAAGCCCCATTGATTGAGCATGTCCATATAGGGATCGGGATCGAATTCATCCGTCGTGAACACGCCGGGTTTGCGCCAGCTGCCGTCGAGTAGCAGCGCGGTGCCGATCATCGCGGGCACGCCGGTGGTATAGCTGATCGCCTGACTGCCAAGCTCGCGATAGCATTCTTCATGATCGCAGACGTTATAGATGAAGATCGTCTTCTGCTTTCCGTCCTTTTCGCCTGCGATCACGCAGCCGATGTTCGTCTTGCCCTTGGTACGCGGGCCCAGCGATGCGGGATCGGGCAGCAGCGCCTTGAGGAACTGAATCGGCACGATCTTTGTGCCCTGAAAGTCGATCGGCGTTGTGGAAAGCATCCCCACGTTCTCCAGGCACTTCATGTGGGTGAGGTAGCTCTGCCCGAACGTCATGAAGAAGCGAATGCGCTTGATCTCCGGAAAATGCTTGCCGAGCGCCTCGATCTCCTCGTGGTGCAGCAGGTACATGTCTTTTTTGCCAACCTGCGGGAAGTCATAGCCGCGCTTGATGCTCATCGCGGGGATTTCGATCCACTTGCCGTTTTCCCAATAACTGCCGGGCGCGGAGACCTCGCGCAGATTGATCTCGGGGTTGAAGTTCGTAGCAAACGGATAGCCGTGGTCGCCGCCGTTGCAGTCGAGAATATCCACGGAATCGATGCGGTCGAAATAGTGCTTTTTCGCGTAGGAAACATACACGCTGGTCACGCCGGGGTCAAACCCCGTGCCAAGCAGCGCGGTGAGACCCGCTTGTTCAAACTTTTCGGCATATGCCCATTGCCAGCTGTAGTCAAACAGGGCGGAAAAACCCTCTTCCTCCACGCGTTTGTCGTAGACCTTACGCCAAGCGGGGTCTTCCGTGTTCTCCGGCTCGAAGTTCGCGGTGTCGATATAGTGCACGCCGCAGCTTAAGGCAGCTTCCATGATGGTCAAGTCCTGATACGGCAAGGCCAGGTTGAGCACCGCGTACGGCTGCACGCGGCGGATGAGCGCGACCACTTCCTCCACCTGATCCGCGTCTACCTTGGCGGTCGAGAGCACAGTTGCGGTCTTTCCCTTGAGCTGTTCAACCAGCGCGTCGCATTTCTCCACCGTGCGGCTCGCGAGCACGAGTTCGGGGAACATCTCGCTGTTCTGGCAGCACTTTTGAATGGCGACGGCGGCGACGCCTCCGCAGCCGATGACAAGCAGTTTCCGGTTCATGAATTTTCTTCCTCCTCAAGTAAGTCTTCTACGTATCGCGGCAGCATAAACGCGCCGACGTGCAGGTTTGCGGTATAGTACCAGGTCTTGATGCCCCGCTCTTCCCAGCGTTTCTTGTCGAAATGCTCCAGCGGATGATATTTTTTCGACGCGAACCCAAAGAGCCAGTACCCCGCGGGACAGGTCGGAATATGCGCCTGATAGACGCGGCTGACGGGAAAGCTTCGGTATGCTTTCTTGTGCATCGCGCGGCAGGGATCCTCGTCCTCGTCAAAAAACGGGCTGCCGTGCTGATAGACCATAATTCCGTCGTCATGGAGTGCCTTATAGCAGCTGCCGTAGAATTCTTTCGTAAACAACCCCGCCGTGTGACCGAGTGGATCGGTTGCGTCGTTGATGATCAGGTCGTAATCGTCCTGACGAGAGCGCAGGAACCGCAGCCCGTCCTGATAGTAGACCTTCACGCGCGGATCGTCGAGTCCGCAGGCGTTGGCGGGAAAGAACTTGCGGCAAACATCGACAAAGAGCTTATCCTGCTCCACCACGTCGATGGCCTCGATCTCCTCGTAGTGCGTCAGTTCGCGCGCGACTCCGCCGTCTCCGCCGCCGATGACCAGCACGCGCTTGACGTTCGGGTGCACCGCCATCGGCACATGCACGATCATCTCATCATAGGTGAACTCGTCCTTTTCCGAGAAGATCACGCTGCCGTCCGAGGCGAGAAAACGCCCGAATTCGGGGGATTCGAACACGTCGATGCGTTGAAAATCGCTCTCGCCGGAGAAGAGCTGCTTCTCTACACGAATGGAGAGCTGCACGTTTTGCGTGTGCATGTCGTTAAACCAAAATTCCACGTGCTACACTCCTTTCTTGAGGACGTTCAGATACGCGATGTCCGGGTCTTCCGGCCCTTGCATGCTGCTGCCCTTTGCCTGCGCGTAGAGCGTGTATTCCACAATCTCCTTGGTGATCACCTCGCCCGGTGCGAGGATCGGAATCCCCGGCGGATAGCACATCACAAACTCGCTGCAAATTCTGCCGACCGTCTCGCGGATGGGCAGCGACTCCGTTTCCGCGTAAAACGCGGCCTGCGGGGTTGCCGCCACGATGGGAGAGATGTATTCCGCGAGGAACATTTCGCTTGGCTCTCTTGCATAGAGGCGCTTGATATCCGCAAGCGCACCGACCAAGCGTTCGATGTCCTGAAGCCGGTCTCCGATGGAGATATAGGCAAGGATATTGCTGATATCGCCAAATTCGATCTGGATATCGTACTCGTCCCGCAAGAGATCGTATACCTCGATGCCCGCAAGCCCGATGTCTCGCGTGTAGACGGAGAGCTTCGTGACATCAAAATCGAACACGCTGTCGCCATTGACGAGCTCCCGCCCGTAGGCATAGTATCCGCCGACCACGTTGATCTCGTCCCGCGCGTATTGTGCCATCTGCGCAACCTTTTCAAACGACTTCTCCCCGCGCAGCGCGAGGTTTCGGCGCGAGATATCCAGGCTGCTCATGAGTAAATATGACGCGCTCGTGGTCTGCGTCAGGTTGATGATTTTGTCCACGTAGCGCGGGTTGACATCGGGTCCAAGCAGAAGCAGCGAGCTTTGCGTCAAGCTCCCGCCGGATTTATGCATCGAGACCGCCGCCATATCCGCGCCCGCGGACATTGCATCCAGCGGCAGATCCTCGCTGAAATAGAGGTGTGTGCCGTGCGCCTCGTCCACCAGCGCCTGCATGCCGCGCGCATGCGCCAGCTCCACAATCGCTTTTAGGTTGGAACAGATGCCGTAATACGTTGGATTGTTGATGAGCACCGCAACCGCGTCCGGGTTCTCGTCCATCGCGCGGCGCACATCCTTCATCTCCATTCCGAGCGGAATGCCGAGCTTCGGTTCCACGCGTGGATCGATATACACCGGCACCGCGCCGCAGAGCACCAGCGCGTTGATCGCGCTCTTGTGTACGTTGCGCGGGAGGATGATCTTGTCTCCCGCTTTGCAGGCGGAGAGGATCATACTCTGCACGCTGGAGGTCGTGCCGCCGACCATCAGGAACGCGTGCGCGGCTCCGAACGCGTCCGCCGCGAGTTCCTCCGCGTACTTGATCACCGAGACAGGATGGCAGAGGTTGTCCAGCGGCTTCATGGAGTTGACGTCGATCCCGACACATTTCTCGCCCAGCAGCTCGACCAGCTCCGGATTTCCGCGCCCGCGCTTATGCCCCGGCACGTCAAACGGAACAACCCGCTGCTTTCGAAAGCGATTCAGCGCCTCATAGATGGGCGCGTGTTTCTGATCGTTGAGATTCATCCTCTCTCCTCTCATTGGCTACCGTACGTACACCGAAACAATAAAAAAACAAGCGGCATACGCGGATACCACTTGTTTGTCTCTGGTTGCTGTTCCGTTTTCCGGCGCGCCGCAACATGGGCGCTTGTTGGAAAGAACTATGGCCTTGACCGCTTCATCAGAGTGTTGTTGAGCAAGGATGCCGTCGCTACTCTTATTGACCGTTTCACAAGTGGTGTGCTGTTCGCACTGGTTATGAAGTAACCAACTTATAAAATGTGAGTATTCAAACTCCATCAATAATGTGACGCTTCACGTCACGCGCGGCGGCGGCCAGCCCTGTCCGATGGGCATTTTTACTCGGCCAAGTATGCGCAAAATCTCTGTGCGTTTTGCGCTTATTTATCTTAACACACCTTTGCGTATTGTCAATTAAAACTTATTTGATGTTTCTGATGGTTCTGATAGATTTTACGCCGGGAAATCTTACATCGGAGCAGATGAAACATGACACGCGTTTGTCATCTCTCGTGATAGAATATAGAGGATAAGCGAGGAGCGGAGGAGATTATGAGCAAATACAAAGCCCTTTGGGAATGGATCGGAAAGAGTGATCAGGCGTTGTTTCAGATGACGTTTGACGAGATTCGCGCCATAACCGGCTTTACGATCGACCATTCGTTTCTCACGTTTAAAAAAGAACTCACGCCGTTCGGTTATGAGGTCGGCAAGATCTCCCTCAAGCAGCAGACCGTGCAGTTCCGCAGGATCGATTCCTGAGCTAAGGTAACTCTGGCTACCGCAATCCAGCATCAAAAAACAGCCTGCGCGTGCGGGCTGTTTGCGTATTACAATGCTGGATTTTTATTGACCCTGTTTTACCTCGCGCTCTGCGCGGCAGGCAGGGAAATCTCTCCGCAATAGCTTGTATACATCATCCACCGGATCTCCTCCTGTTGATCGGAATGTCCGAGCGCCCACATGAGCTTTGTCACCGCGCATTCGCTTGTCATGTCATAGGTTTGCAAAATTCCGAGTTCCAGCGCGAGCCTGCCCGTCTCATACACGGCAGGGTCGCTTGGCTCATAGCGGCATTGCGTGGTCAACAGCACCGTCACGTTCGCATCCATCAGCTTCTGTATCCCCTCGAGCAGATTCCTCCTGAGACAGTGCAATCCGCCAAGGCCAAAGCCTTCGATCACCACGCCGCGGTAACCAAGACGCGCGATATCGTCAAACACTTCCGGTCGAGTGCCGGGAATCAGTTTGAGTAGAAACACGTTGGGTTCAATCGCGTCATCCAGTGCGCGTTCTCCTTTCGGCTGCTCCGGCAGGGCGATGCGCCGTATGCCGCCGAGGCGCACGCGGCCGACAGGGGGACGGTTGATGCTCTCAAATGCGTTTTGGCTCGTGGTGCGCACCTTTGCCACGCGGGAGCCGAGCATAATCTGGCGATCGAACACGACGATGACGCCCGCAATTCCGCTAGACGCGGTTAAAAGCGCATCCCGCAGGTTTTGCTTTGCGTCCGTATGCGGGTGACCGACGGGAAGCTGGGAACCCGTGATCACTACGGGCTTGTCGACGTTTCGGAGCATAAAGGACAGCATGCTTGCGGTATACGCCATCGTGTCTGTGCCATGCAGCACGACGATGCCGTCGTATTCCGCGAGACAATCGAAGATCGCCCGCGCAATGAGCCGCCATTCCTCCGGTTGAATATTGGAACTGTCGAGATTTAGAATGGTCTTGGTGTGGATTTCGCCGTAGCGTTTTGCGGATGGCGCGTAGGCCAGGATATCGTCCGCGTCCAGCGTTGGAATCAACCCGTCCGCAGTCTGCGTGCAGGCGATCGTTCCGCCCGTCGAAAGAATCATCAACTTTTTCATATTCGCTCCCATATAAAAAAGAATGCAATATTTCTCGGTTTGATGACATTGTCTCCCCGCGTTTTTGCGGGCAAGCTAACCGTAACATAAGATCCCGCGCTTTTCCAGAGCGTTTGAATAATATAACATTTCCTACATAAGCAACACTTTTTGTCCTGTGGAACATTAAAATCAAACATCCAACCGTTTTGTGTTTGTATTCGTTCTGTTATACTGTAAAATATGTTTGAATTGAAAATGCTCTCATCATCACGCGATAACCGCCACGTCAAGCATTCCCGCCCAAAGATGAAATTCAGCAAGGAGAAACATGATGGAACGAATCTGCATAGCGGCCGACAGCACCTTTGACATGACACCGGAGATGGTGCAGCAATACGGCATTGCGATAAGCGCCTCCTATGTGCGTATGGACGATACCGATTATCTCGATTATCCCGACCTCAAGCAGAGTGACCTGTTCGATTATTTCCGCCGCACAAGAAAGCTCCCCCAGACCGCGGCGGCAAACCCGAATGATTACGAAACCCTGTTCAATCAATGCCTTGCGAGTCATGACGCCGTCGTTTTCATCGCCAAGAGTTCCGGCATGTCGAGCTGCTATGCAAACGCGCTTTCAGCGGCCAGCGAAATGGAGAACGTCTACGTGATCGATTCTCTTTCGATCTCGAGCGGTAGCTCCTTGCTTGCCATCGAGGCCGTGCGACTCAAGGATTCGATGTCCGCCCGGGATCTGGTGGATCACCTGATTGCCTATCGGGACAAGATCGTCGGCAGTTTCATCATCGAAACCCTCGAATATCTCCACGAAGGCGGGCGTTGCTCCACCCTTGCCTATCTCGGCGCAAGCGCGCTGCAGATCCGCCAGAGCATCAATATCCGCGACGGAAAACTCGTCGTGGGCAAAAAGTATATGGGCACATACAAGCGTGCACTCAAGGAGTTCATCGAAACCATGCTGGCACAGCACGAACAGATGGATCCTTCCATCGTGATGATCTCCCACGCGATACAAGAGGAAGAGATGCTCAACAGCCTGATCGAACAGATCGCAAAGTTGAACTACTTTGAGAAGATCGTGCCGCTCTCCGTCTGCGCGGCGGTTGCCTGCCACGGCGGGCCAAATGCGTTCGGTCTCTTCTTCGTGCAGAAGTAGCACGATAACAATTCAGAAATGGAACCGTTGTTTTGAAGAAACGAATCGTTAAAAAACACAACGCGGGAAAGGGCTGCTTCGTCTGCGGCGTCAACAACCCCTTCGGTCTGCATACGGACTTCTTCGAACTGGAGGACGGCACCCTGGCGGCGTATGTCACACCGAGTGAGCACCACCAGAGCTACCCCGGCCGTCTGCACGGCGGCGTGAGCGCCGCGCTCCTGGACGAAACCATCGGTCGTGCGATCAACGTCATGGAGCCGGATACCTGGGCAGTCACCGTCGAGATCCACACGCGCTACAAAAAGCCCGTGCCATATGGCGTTCCGCTCACCGTCACCGGACGCATCGTGGAAAACAACCGCCGCCTCTTCACCGGCGAGGGCGAAATCCTGTTGCCAAACGGAGAGGTCGCGGTCAGCGCCACGGCGAAGTATATGAAGCTCAAATTGTCCGACATCTCCGATTTTGACGCAAACGGAGAAAGCTGGCGGTGTTATCCCTATGAGAGTGACCCGCAGGAAATCGACCTGCCGGAAGCATAGGCTTCGAACAACCGAATCCAATCGCCGGAGTTTTCGCAACAGTTCGCCCATCGACAACATCCGTCGGTGGGCGCTCTTTTTGGAAAGACTATGCATTTTTTGCTCCAAGGAAAGGAATTGACTCGAATGAACATCGGAATTCTCGGCGCGGGCACATGGGGCATCGCGGTGGCGCGAATGCTCGCTGAAAGCGGCCATGCAGTCTGCGTCTGGTCGGCATTGCCCGAAGAGCTAATCGTGCTGCGCGATACGCGCGCACATCCCAATCTACCGGGCATGAAGGTCCCGGAAGCCATCGTGTTTACGGAGCAAATCGAGACGGTTTGTGCCGAAAAAGATCTGCTCGTATTTGCCGTTCCGTCCGTCTACGTGCGGCGAACCGCGGAAAAAGCATCTCCGTTTATTCCCGAAAAGCAGATCATCGCCGATCTTGCCAAAGGGATCGAGCCCGACACACTCTTTACCCTCACCGAGGTGATTCAGGATGTGCTGCACGCGGACGGCCGACACGCAGACGTAAGACTCGTGGCTCTGTCCGGGCCGACGCACGCGGAAGAGGTCGCCCAGCAGCTGCCGACGACGATCGTCTCCGCGAGCGAGGATGCGGACGCCGCCGCGTTTGTGCAGAGCGTATTCACCAGCGCATATATGCGCGTCTACACCAGTGCGGATATCAAAGGCGTTGAAGTCAGCGGCGCGCTGAAGAATATCGTCGCTCTTGCGGCGGGAATCTCCAGCGGGCTAGGCTACGGCGCAAACCTGAAGGCCGCGATCATCACGCGCGGGCTAGCGGAGATCACGCGGCTTGGTCTCGCGATGGGCTGCGCGGAGCAGACGTTTTACGGGCTCGCGGGCATCGGCGACATGATCGTCACCGCGACGTCCGAGCACAGCCGGAACAACCGCGCGGGCATGCTGATCGGTCAAGGATATTCCGCCGAAGAGGCGACGAAGATGGTCGGCATGGTGGTCGAGGGCATCCACGCGTTACCTGCCGCGATGCGGCTTGCTGAAACCTATGGCGTCGATCTGCCGATCACGCAAGCCGTGAACGAAGTCGTCACAAAAAAAACCTCGCCGGAGGATGCCGTCCGCGCGCTCATGGCGCGCACGCAGGGCAGCGAGTTCCCAGTCGCAAAAAATCCATAACCGACTATCAGGTGCTAAACAAACGCAGCCCGCCTTCCGGCGGGCTGCTTGCTTGTGTTCAATCTTTCTAGTTGTTAATTCCGCAGAGCGTTGAGCGGCGCGGGAATGCGCCCGCCTCTTTGGATGAACGCCGCGCTGGACTCGGTATGCACCGCCATGACGGGTGCGCTGCCAAGAAGCCCGCCCATCTCAACCATGTCTCCGACCTGCTTGCCGGGCGCGGGAATGATGCGTACGGCGGTGGTCTTGTTGTTGATCATGCCGATGGCGGCTTCGTCCGCGATGATGGCAGAGAGCGTCTCCGCAGGAGTGTTCCCGGGAACCGCGATCATATCCAGCCCCACCGAACACACGCAGGTCATCGCCTCCAGCTTGTCGATGGTCAGCGTGCCCGCCTGCGCGGCGGCGATCATGCCCTCGTCCTCCGAAACTGGAATGAACGCGCCGGAAAGCCCGCCAACCTGCGAACTCGCCATCACGCCGCCCTTTTTCACCGCGTCGTTTAAGAGCGCGAGCGCGGCGGTCGTGCCGTGCGTGCCGCAGCGCTCCAAGCCCATCTCCTCAAGGATGCGGGCGACGGAGTCCCCCTGCGCGGGAGTTGGCGCAAGGCTGAGATCGACAATTCCGAACGGTACGCCGAGTCGGGTGGAAGCTTCCCGCGCGATCAACTGCCCCATGCGCGTGACCTTAAAGGCGGTCTTCTTCACCGTCTCCGCGACGACGTCGATGGGCTGGCCTTTCACGTCCTTGAGCGCATGGCAGACCACGCCGGGGCCGGAAACGCCGACATTGATCACGCACTCCGCCTCGCCCACGCCATGGAACGCGCCCGCCATGAAGGGGTTGTCCTCCACGGCGTTGCAGAATACCACAAGCTTAGCGCAGCCGAGACCGTCCTTGTCGGCGGTGCGCGCGGCGGTTTGTTTGATGATCTCGCCCATCAGGCGCACGGCGTCCATGTTGATGCCCGCGCGCGTGGAGGCGACGTTGACCGACGAACAGACGACGTCCGTCGCCGCAAGCGCTTCGGGAATCGAGCGAATGAGCCGCATATCGCCGCGGGTAAAGCCCTTTTGCACCAGCGCCGAAAACCCGCCGATGAAATTCACGCCGCATTCCTTCGCCGCGCGATCCATCGCCAGCGCGAAGGGGACATAGTCCTCCGTGTCGGCAGATTCCGCGACCAGCGCCATGGGGGTCACCGAGATGCGCTTGTTGACGATGGGGATGCCCATCTCGCGCTCGATCTCCTCGCCGACGGGCACAAGCCGCTCCGCCGAGCGGGTGATCTTATCGTAGATCTTTTGCACGGCGCGTTTGGGGTCGCTGTCCGCGCAGTCGCGCAGAGAAATCCCCATCGTGATCGTCCGGATGTCGAGGTGCTCGCGGTCGATCATGTGTTGGGTTTCAAATATTTCCTTACGATCAATCATGGCTCTGCCCTCAAATGCGATGCATGGCGTTGAAGATATCTTCCCGCTGAATGCGAATCGTCATACCGAGGCGCGCGCCTTCCGCGTCCAATACGTTGGAGATTTCGCCGAAGGGGACGCTCGCTTCCTTGATATCCACGAGCATGACCATGGTGAACATGCCACCCAGGATGGTTTGGGAGATATCGAGGACGTTGACGTTGATTCCCGCGAGGGCGACGCAGATTCCCGCGATGATACCCACGCGGTCTTGGCCGATGACGGTGACGATGGCATGCATGATAATACAGACTCCATTCATTATATATACTTTCGTTCCAGAGAGTTTAACATAATGAGGTGGGGAAAGCAACGGAGGGAGAACAAATGCTATTAACAAACATGTATGACCGTCTACTCTATTCCCCCGTATTCGAATCAATATTTCGGCTATACTTACATGTTGGGAAACCTTTACACGCGAGAAAAGGACCTCGCTTTCCATTACGAATTACAAGCAAGTTTCCACACTTCGGACAAATGTTTAGTTTATCCAAGTACGATTTGGTATTCTCAAATTCGGGCATAGGCTTTGGAAGTCCATCAGGACATTCGGCTTGACTCATTTTCTCCCAAAGTTTATATCTTGCATTACAGTAAATAGTGTCGCCATTTCTATTTGCGATGTAATAAATACAATAAATACAATCTCTATACAGCGAAACATTCCATCTTTTCTTCCATTTTGGTAGTATAGGACAACCATATATACCATGAAAGTAAGGTTTTGTTTGCGTGTTTGTAAACGCATCAATTATGCCATTTTCAAGCATGGTACGTGTTTTCAAATTTAAATCCTCTTGTAATACTTTTTGCTTGGGATTAAATATCCAGCGTTTCAAATTGAGGTTGTTGAGCAGAATATTTCTTATATTTAAGTCATCAATATCCCTGTCTTCTTGGCTAAAATCGATCTCAATCGCTGCTATATTCATTTTTTCAATCTTCTGCTTCTTCTCTTCATCAACGCGATGAGTAACAAATACCTCCAAAATGCACTCGGCATTTCCAATTGCAATCAGAATATCCGGAATAATTGTATCGAATCTGATTTCAATAGAAACTTTATCCAAAGACAATAGAATGGAATCTCTCAACACCACATCCTTTCCGAATAATGATGTCCCAATAATCGGTGGGAATAAAAACTTACGCTCGTTTTCGAGGACTCGTTTTACCCCAAGGTGAAGTGATGATTCATATGCGAATTCGCATTCGTTTTGATTATAGTGCGCAAAATGGTGAACAACTTTTACACCTTTCTTTGCAACAAGTTTTGCGTTGCAATGGGTGCAATAGCATCCGCATGAAAGTCCGCTTTCTACCTCGGATATATGCACGACTTTATTGTTTTTTGTGGCATATTGAATATAATATTCCATAGAAGCCCTTAGTACAAAACGTTTGTTCGCACTAATGTTATCTGTTATAATGTCCTCTGTCAATGAAAACAAATGAAATGAACCGATTTATAAAGGAGCCCCCCATGCCAACCCTCACCACCATCCTCACCCGCACCAGTTACCGCGGCAAATACGCCCCAACCCCCGTCCCGCGCGAACACCTCCGGCAACTGCTGGAGGCGGGGCTAGCCGCGCCCTCCGGCTGCAACAAGCAGACCACGAGCCTGATCGCCGTGGATGACCCCGACCTCCTGCGTCAGCTCAACGCCTTGACAAAAACGCAAATCGGGCGAACCGCACCCGCGATGATTCTCGTGCTCACACGCCGCATCCTCGCCTACCGTGAGCGTACCTATTTCGTGCAGGACTATTCCGCCGCAATCGAAAACATCCTCCTTGCCGCCGTCTCCCTCGGCTACGAAAGCTGCTGGGTCGAAGGTCAGGTCACGGACGCGGACAACATCGGCCGCAAGATGGCGGACGTCCTCGGCGTGCCGCAAGAATATGAGCTGGTGTGCTATCTCCCAATCGGTATCGCCGCGGAACCCACCCGCCGCCCGCAGAAGCAGCCGTTTTCCGAACGCGCGTGGTTCAACGGTTATCAAACAAACGAAAACGCGGACAAAACAAAAGAAACCATCGTGCCGGAATAATCGGGTTCTATTTTTATGCATTCCATACTTGCAATGCCTATATCGCAAGCCTATACTTAAGTTTGAATTCAATTGTTTAAAATTGTGTGACTTTATTATCGGCTTCGTGCCGCCGCATCACTCGCGTATCACCGTTCGAAGCTTACGTATGTTCAGGAGTATGCCATGCAAAATTCAAGGAACGACCCGCCTCGCATCCGAACATTCTTGATTACGGATTTTGTCGCCCTCATTCTCTTGTTTGCCATCCTTGTGTTGGGGTTTGATCCGCAGGGGCAAGCGCTGGTCAAGCAAGCGTTCACCGCGGCTAATTCGAGCCCGCAGGCGCTCGTCACCCCCACGCCTGCTTCCACCGCCACCAGCACGCCCGCCGCGACGCCCACACCGACACCCACGCCGACGCCCGCACCGGGCGATTTTTCCGCTTCCTTCGAAAAAGCGGAACTCAAGGAGGGCATGGATTACGTCTGCCGCGGGGACGGTTATCTCATCGGAATTGAAGAATACTATGTCAACGATGCGGTTGCCCTCGTTGCGGATGTCTATGTGCGCGATATCCATCTTATCAAAACAGCGTTTTCCTACGGGCAATTCAAAGGAAGAGCCTCCAACTATGAATACATCATCGATCTGTGCATGGATAATAATGCGGTCTTTGGCGTATCCGGCGACTTTGTATCGGTCCGGGACGATGGATTGGTGATCCGCAACGGCGAGCTGCTCCAGAAAAACAAATACGCCGACATATGCGTGCTGTATGTGGATGGCACAATGGGTGTCTACTCATGGCGCGGGAAACCCTGGAAGGAACTGACCGACGGGAGCGTATGGCAAACGTGGTGCTTCGGCCCGAATCTTCTGGACGAGAACGGCAACGCGATGGAGGTCAACCACAACCTGATGCGGAAAAATCCCCGCTGCGCAATCGGATACTATGAACCGGGGCACTATGCCCTCGTCATCGTTGACGGACGACAGCAGTATTACTCGACCGGCATGACCCTGACGGAGCTTTCCTCCTTTATGGCGGGGCTTGGCTGCAAGGTTGCGTATAATCTGGACGGCGGGATGACCGCGCAGATGGTATTGGAGGATAATCTGGTCAGCCAACCTGCGCGCGGCGGACGGCGTGTTGGCGATGTGATCTATATTGAAAGGGCAGGGATACCGGAATGAAGCAGCTCACGTTTCGCCTTTGGTGTGCCAATGCGCTGATCGTCGCGGCAACGCTCGTTCTGACCGTGCTGCTGGCAGGCGCGCTCGTCCCCGCCTTTGCCCGGACGGCAACGGCGCTTTTGCCGGCGCTGGCCGCTGTTGTCTGCGTCTGCGCGATCGCGTTTGCCCTTCTGGAGGCGATCCTCCTCTACCGGAGCGGAAAAAGCGACGCTACCTCCCAAGAGGAGACAGAAGCGATCCCTCCGCAAGACGAGCCGGATCAAGGCGCGGAGGTCGAGACGGAAACAGCAGCGATCTCTTCAAATGGCGAGCCGGATCAAAGCGCAGAGGTAAAATAAGACGCGCAACCAAGTAAAAAACGACAAATCACAGGATGCGGCACAAAACTGCATCCTTTTTTGATCCCGCTGGACGCGCGATTGGAGGCCTCAGCGAAAGATCTTTTTTTACGCCGATCGCTTGATGTACGAACGGATGAAACCGACTCGTCCACGCAATGTTAAACAAATGTAGCATTCCTGCGTTTTGCTTGCTATCGCCCACCTTCACCCATACAATTAATTTAGTCTATCGCCGGAGGCGCGCACGCGCAAGACCGGCGAAGCAGCCGGCCGATGACCGCACGCATGGCCGGCGAACCGATTTGATTGTACGGAGTATGATATGCAACATCTTGAATCCGCTTCGCCCAACAAGCGCTTGGTACGTCTCATCATTGCCATTGTGGTGCTTCTCGCGCTGATGATTGTCTATTTCGGCGTTGTGCGCCCGCTCGAAGCCGAGCGCAACAGCGCGCTTCACGTCTCGGCAACGCCTAGTGTGTCCCCTGCGGGGACACCCGCCGCGTCACACACGCCGACACCGGAACCCTCACCGGAACAATTCTCCATCATCTGGCTTTCGGATACGCAAACCATCGCGTATAGACGTGATAACCGTGTGTTTCAGGCGATGGGCGAATGGATCGCGGCGCAACAAGAACCACTCAACATTCGATATATTGTCCAGACCGGGGATCTGGTCGACAACGGATACGTCAAGAAGCAATGGGATAGCTTCGACATCATGGCAAAGCAGTTCTTTGGCAAGATTCCCTATCTGCCGATTGCGGGAAACCATGATCTCGGCATCAAGCTACAGCAGTATGACGCATATTTGGAGATTCCGTATGTAAAGGCAATTCCAAAAGAGCAGACATTCGAAAACGGCAAAGCGGTCTACGCGGAGTTTCAGGCTGGCGGGCAGGACTTCCTGCTCCTCGGCGCGGGCTGGGGCGCAGACATCTCCTCTGTGGCTTGGATGAACAGCGTTCTGCGATCGCACCCGAACCATATCGCGATCCTTCTCTTCCACTCCTACGTGACCGCAAAAGGCGATCTTGCCTATCAGGGAGACGAGATGCGCGATCTTGTCGTCGCAAAGAATCCGAACGTGCGCCTCGTCCTTTCGGGGCATATCCGCGGCAGCGGGTATCGTCTGGAAGAATTTGACGATGACGGCGATGGAATTATGGATCGCCAAGTGCACGCCATGCTCTACAACTATCAGGAATACCCGTCCTATGGCAGCGGACAATTGCGCGTGCTGTCGTTTGACACCGCGACGCGCGATATCCACGTCTCTACCTATTCGCCGTATACGGACCGAACCTATGCAGACAACCATTTTAAAGAAAAAGAATTCGACCTGCTCGACGCGTTTTAACCGCATCCAACTAGAAAAAAGGACACGCAAGATTTTTTGTTGCGTGTCCTTTCTGTTGTCGCGTTTTCGTTACGGGTGTGCCTCCCCTGCGCGATAGGCCGCCATGATGCTCTTGAAGATCTCTCCGCTGGAAGGCGCCGTCCAGGTGATCGCATTGGCTCCCGCCTCGATGGTCTGTAAAATCGTCTCCTCCGTCGGCCCGCCGGTCGCGATGATCGGAAGCTCCGGAAACTGCGCGCGGATCGCGCGGACGACATTCGCCGTCTCCGAAGCCGCGGAAACATTTGCAATCGCCATCCCTGACTCGACGCGCGCATAGATGTCCGTATCCTCGCGCGCGATGGTCACAATCACGGGGATATCAATCATTTCCTTCAGTTCTTGGATGACTTCGTTCTTGGTCGGCGCGTTGACCACCACGCCGATGGCGCCCTGCATCTCCGCATAGGAAGCCATGTGGATTACGCGCTTGCCCTGCGTCAGCCCGCCGCCGACGCCCGCGAACACGGGAATGTCCGACGCGGAGATGATCGCCTGCGTGATCACCGGCTGCGGCGTAAACGGATAGACGGCCATGATCGCGTCCGCATTGACATTGCGAATGATCGCAAGATCGGTCGAAAACACGATGGATCGGTAGAGCTTGCCGAAGATTTTGATGCCGCTGCATTGCGCAATCACGGTGGGGATGCGCAGCGCAAACTTGCGCAGGGTTCCGTCAATCGGGGTCGGCGTATTCATCATAAGCGCCTCCAAATAAAATAAATATGAGTTCGAAGCAATTGAGATCTGTAGTTCCATTCTATCGACTCTGTCGCTTGCCTACAATAGAGCAAGTGTGAACACTCCTACACACTCTTGTAAACGATTTTTGACGTACGGCATGGTTGAGGCGGAAGTGAAGCAAATGTTTTGACGGAATAATTCAAACGTAACACCTTCGGTGTTTTCGCAAAGAAGCTGCTCCGAAAAATCATCTGCTTTCTCATCTTCGTCATGGTAGAATTGTCACAGAACAGGTCGCGGATTCGCGATAGGATACTGTTGAATTGATCTATGAGGATGCAGGCGCAGAATTGCGATAGGATGTAGTTGATTAGGATGGATGCAAGCTCAGATTCACGATAGGATCGAATTGATTTGGGAGGATTCAAATATGGAAACAACGGAAAAACGCAATCAAATAGAAGCTTTCTTTCAGGACAACCCACGATGGGCGGAACCGCTCACCCTCCTGCGGGAGCTGGTGCTCTTTGCAGGACTGACCGAAGAATTTAAGTGGGGCAAGCCCACCTATCAGCGCAACGGCGAGAACACCGTGATTCTCTTTTCGTTTAAAGATTCCTGCGCAATCGGCTTTATGAAGGGCGCGCTGCTCAAGGACGAGAAACAGATTCTCGTTGCCCCGGGGGAACATTCCCAGGCGATGCGCATGGCGAAATTTACCACCGCTGCCGAAGTGCGCGCGCAGGCGGAAACCCTCCGCACCTATCTTGTTGAAGCGATTGCAAACGATGACGCCGGGTTGGAGATTGAGTTTGAGCATAAGCCGGCAGACATGCCGGAAGAGTTTCAAACCGTGTTGGACAATGATCCGCAGGTCAAACTTGCGTTCTATTCTCTCACACCGGGAAGACAGCGAGCATACCTGCTCTATTTCTCCGATGCGAAACAGTCTGCCACGCGCGCGGCACGCGTTGAGAAATATCTGCCGCGCATTTTAGACGGCAAGGGGATTTTAGATCGAGACTAACCCAAAAAGCTAAGAGAGCCGCAGTTCATAACCGCAGCCCTCTTTTTTTGTGCGCTTTCATGTGAAGCGAATCGCTTACTCAATCGCCTTGAGTGACTCGACCATGTTGATTTTCTCCAGCCGCGGGCGCATCACAAGATCCACCCCGAACGCGAACAGGAACGTCAACGCGATCGAGAATAGATAGCTCAGAGGTTTGATCACCACATGGAAGCTGACCATGTCAAAGCTCAACTGACCCATGACGAAGGAGTGCAGCCAGATGCCCAGTGGAATACCCACCAGCGATCCGATCAACGTCAAAACCAGATTCTCGCGGAACACATACGCGCCAACCTCAGGCGCATAGAATCCAAGCACCTTGATCGTGGCAATCTCGCGGATTCGCTCGGTGATGTTAATGTTACTCAGATTAAAGAGCACCACAAACGCCAACGCACCCGCGCAGAAGATGATCACAAAGATTACGAGGTCAAGACTCTTCATCATACCGTTGACGCGCTCCTGAATATCCGCCGTTATGCTGACATTCGCCGCGCCGTGCTCGTCCAGCAGCGTCGCCGCGACGGCGTGCGCGTCCGCAATGGCGGAATCCGCAAGAACAGCGTCAAATTCGCATGCCTTGCCAAAGGTGTCCGCATAGGTCGCGGGCGTCATGAGCATATAGTGATAGACAAAGTTATCAAAGATCGCGCTGACCTTCAGGTTCACCTGCCGGGTCTCATCCACCTTGACGCGGATGTTGTCTCCGATCGAAACACCGGCGATCCGCGCGAGTTTGTCGCTGATGGCAACGCTGCCATCCGGCGGATATGCGAGCGTCTGCCCGTCGCGATGCATCGCGATGAGCGAGGAGATATTCTTGTCTCCCGTCGCGATGACGTTGACGTCCTTAAGTCCCTCGTTTGTGTAAGCGGAAACCGTATCCGTGGCGACAAACACGCTCTGGGAGAGAATCTCCTTGGTATCCGTCCGGAATTCCGCCTGTTCTACCACATTCTTCGGCTCGTCAAACACCACCGCAAAATCATAGGTCATGATTTGCTCAAACTGATCCGTCGCAATGTTCGCCACCGAATCACGAATGCCAAATCCCGTCAAAAGCAGCGCGGTACATCCGCCGATGCCGAGCGCCATCATGATCAGCCGCTTGGTGTAGCGAAAGACGTTGCGCAACGAAATTTTGATCATGAACCCAAGACGCTTCCAAAGAAATCCGATCCGCTCGAGGAAGACGCGCTTGCCCTCCTTGGGCGCTTTCGGGCGCATCAGCTCCGCGGGCATGAGCCGAAGCTCCGCGCGGCAGGTCATGAGCGTAACCCCTGCGGAGCAGATCAGCGTCACCGCGAGAGAGAGCGCAAAGAGCGACCAGTCCAGCGTGTAGAGAATCGGTGCAAAGCCATACAGCATCCCGTATGCCTGCCAAATCACCCACGGGAACACCCAGCTCCCGCCGAAAAAGCCGATCAACGCGCCGATGAGCGCCGCACCGCCCGCGTAGGAGATATACTTCCATGCGATGGTACCGCCACCGTATCCAAGCGCCTTTAGTGTGCCGATCTGCGTACGCTGCTCCTCCACCATGCGCGTCATCGTGGTCATGGTCACGAGTGCGGCGACGAGGAAGAAGAACACCGGGAACACCTTCGAAATCCCGTTGACGATGGATGAATCATTCTCGAAGTTGACATATCCCGCGTTCGTCTCGCGGTTGAGCAGATACACACTCGGCGGTTTCATCTTGTCGACTTCCGCCTGTGCGTCGTCGATTTCATCCCGCGCGTCGGAGAGCTTTAGCGCCGCATCCGCCAGCTGCTGGTCCGCATCCTCTTTGGCATCCAGATAATCCTGATAGCCGTCGTCATAGTCTGCCCCGGCGGACTCCAACTCACGCTTTCCCTGGGCAATCGCATCCCGACCGTCGTCGATCTGGAGTCTTGCCGCATCCAATTGCGCTTTGTTCGCGTCCAGCTGCGCAAGCATTCCATCAAACAGCAAGGTCGTGGTCTGCCGTTGGGCATCCAATTGCCCCTGCGCCGTATCCAGCGCGGAGAGCTGTTCTTGCACATAGGCGATCTGATCGGCGTCTCCGGCGGTCGTCGCCGCATCCAGCGCCGTGCTGAGCTGGCCCCGCTGATCGTCCAGAACACCTTGGCTGTCATCCAGCTGCGCGAAGGCGTCTGTTCTTGCCGACTCATAGTCGAGCACGCCCTGGTCGTAGGCGGTCATTCCTGCATTGTATTGCAGCTCCGCCTCATCCAGATCGGATTCGTTGTTGTAGATCGTGCTCCAGCCGTTGTCGATCTTCCGCTTTGCGTCCGCAAGCTTCGCTTCCGCGTCGCGCAATTGCTGCTGTGCGTCCGCTTCTTGCGTTTCATATTCGGTTAGACCGTCCTGATACTCCGCCTCCGCGTCGTCAATCTGTGCCTGTGCGTCCAGTTTGATGTCTGCATACCGCGTGTCCGCCAGCTGTTCCATCCGCGATTTGAGCGGTTTCTCCATTTTGTCAACCGCGTCATTGTATGCGTCGCTGAAGATCTTTCCTTGCGCATCGGAAAACTTCACGTATAATTCTGTGAAATACTCCGTCGAAAATCCACCCGCGGGCAGATAGAGAAAGGCCGCAATCTTGCCGCCGGTGAGCTTGGTTGTGCCGCGCTCCATATTCAAGTAAGTCGTAGAGTCCGTAAGTCCAACGATGGTATAGGCATCGTAAGCAAACGCGTCCAGCGTGTCTGCGTCGTTTTGGTCGGAGAGAAGTAGTTTGGAGCCGACTGCACTCTTGGGCAGAAACCGCGCGTCGCCAAGACATTCGTTGTCCGCAACCGGCATACGTCCGGCGGTGAGCTTCAGTTGGTTGACGCTTTGTGTGATCGAATGCGCGGCGATCGCATAGATGCCGCCGTCCTCCATCGTCATCAGCACATCCATGCTGACGGATCCCTCCGCCGTGGAAACGCCGTCCATCGCCGATATGGCGGCGACTTCCGTTTCGTCGACGCCGATGGTCGTCATCACTTTCTCGTCGAACATGGCGTAGTTACTCAGATATCCGTCCGCCGTGTCGATCATCGCGTTTTTCGTCACCTTCAGGCCGGAAAACAGACCGACGCCGAGAGCGACGATGGACAAAATCGAAACAAACCGTCCGAGTGTCTTCCATACCTCGCGTCTTTGATTTTTATTCCAGGCTGTCTTTGCGCGCATTACCATTCAATCTCCTCGATGGGCTTGGCAAATTCGTTGATGCGCACGGAGGAGACGGTTCCGCTCTTTACCTTTACGACGCGATCCGCCATATCGGTGATCGCGCTGTTATGGGTGATAATGACTACCGTCATTCCCTTTTCGCGGCTGAGATCCTGGAGGATCTTAAGAACCTGTTTGCCCGTCGTGTCGTCTAGTGCGCCGGTTGGCTCGTCGCAAAGCAACAGCTTCGGATTTTTCGCGAGTGCGCGCGCAATCGCAACCCGCTGCTGCTCGCCACCCGAGAGCTGTGCGGGGAAATTGTGCATCCGCTCGCCTAAGCCGACGTCTTGGAGCACCTGCTCCGCCGAAAACGGCGCTTTTGCAAGCTCTGTCGCCATCTCGACGTTTTCCAGCGCGGTCAGGTTCGGGATCAGATTATAAAACTGAAATACAAAGCCGATATCATCCCTGCGATATCGCGTGAGTTGCTTGCGGTTATACGCGGAGATCTCCTCCCCGCCAAGATACACTTTGCCCGCGGTGAGCGTATCCATACCGCCCAAAATATTGAGCAGCGTCGTTTTGCCCGCGCCGGACTGTCCGACGATCACGCAAACTTCGCCCTCGCCGATCTCAAAGCTCACATCGTGCAGCGCATTGACCTTCGCGCCTTCGGTGTCATACATCTTGCCTACCTGTTCAAAAACCACATACGGGGTCATCTATTTTCCTCCCAATCAGGATACGTTGTTATTATCTATCGCTGCTGTGCGGTTTTTCGCGACACCTGCCCATTTTTGAACAAGAGTCTGTTAACAGACGGCGTATGAAATACGAAAGAATTGTATACTGAAATCGTAAACAGAATATAAACTATAGTACGATTTAACAACAGTGCCATATTTGGTCACTTTTGTTCCGCAATGAACCATGGGCAATTTTCGAAAAGCAGCATACGCGCGCAAGCCGTTCGATTTGCAGTATAATAACACCATTGAAGTTTAAAAACGAGGAAGGTCACCATGCAAACAACGCAAGTAACGGCAGAAGATCTCGCCCGCTGGAAGCGCGTCTATGAAGAATATCGACCGCGCCTCAAGCCAAACCGCATCAGCGGAGCGGCGCTCTATACATATCTGGATTCCCGTTATCCGCTCGAGCCGCTGGAGGGCACGCGTGCAAACCAGATGGTCAGCGACAACATCATCAAGAACGATTGTTTCGCGCGCGAGCTGCCGCCCGGCAAGCGACCGGATCCTGTTTGCTGCGTCATCGAACCCGTTGGTACCGGCGCCTCGCTCTACCGTGCGCAGGATGCGGTCTTCTCCGGCTGCGAAATCATCGTCGGAATCGATCTGGTCAGCGGGTATTTTCTTGTGGAAGGCAGCAGCGCGCTGTGGGATGAACTATACGCGCACCGCGGACTGAACGAAACCGATCTGGAGAACACGTACTGCGTCGCCGAGTATATCGCCTGCCTCTCGCGCTTCGGCTTGCTGGAAGAGACGCTATCCCAAGAGATCCCATCCAATAAATAACCAGCGTAGACGCGCAAAGGGCACGGTTTTCACCGTGCCCTTTGCGCTTTGGACCACGCGATGGAGGCAGGAACCATCTTTAACGCGTTTGTTTCAGCCCTTGTGGCAATAGCTCG
Source organism: Christensenellaceae bacterium (assembly GCA_963665535.1). Lineage (GTDB taxonomy): Bacteria > Bacillota > Clostridia > Christensenellales > CAG-138 > UBA7703. Next base: position 37,097 of record OY762290.1, on the reverse strand, counting down.
CGCCCGGACAGCCGCTGCAGGAGCAGCCGCAGGTACTCTTATGTTGCTTTTTGTCTCGAATCATCTTGCGGATGACCGCGGCGATGATCGCCGCAACCGCAAGACCGACAACAAGGGAAGCCCCGTTTGCATTAAGCCAGTTCATCATGTTGATTCGCTCCTTTCAACGGATGTTGTTGATTGGTACAGCGCACAATTTGCTTATTTCGCAAGTGCTTTTTTCTCGTAGGGGTTTTTCCGAAGTAGGAAATAGAGCAGCACGCCAAGCAGCGCGATCCCGACCCCGGTTCCAAATGTGAACACACCTGTTCCGATCCAACTGCCCAGCTGGAAGACAACCAGAGAGACGACATACGCAAACACCGTCATAAACCCGATCGCGGCCCAGGTCCATTTCCCGCTGCGCATCTCGGTCTTAATCGCGCCCATCGCGGCAAAGCACGGCGCGCACAGCAGGTTGAAGAGCATGAAGCTGTATGCGGACAGCGCGGTGAAATCCAGCGCAAGATTGCTCCAAATCTCCAGCCCGTTCTCTGCCACCTCCGCAAAGCCATAGAGCACGCCGAAGGTGCTGACTACGTTCTCCTTTGCAATCAAGCCCGTAATGGTTGCAACCGCCTGCTTCCAGCCGCCGAACCCCAGCGGTGAGAAGACCGGCGCGATGACGTTGCCGAGTACGGCGAGGATGCTGTGGTTGTTGTCCTCCACCATGCCGAATACACCGTCTGTCACACCAAACCCCTGCAGGAACCAGAGCACGACCGAGGAGATCAAGATCACCGTACCCGCGCGCTTGATGAAGCTCCAGCCGCGATCCCACGTGCTGCGCAGGACGTTTTTCATGGATGGCGTGTGGTAGCTCGGCAATTCCATCACAAACGGTGCGGGATCTCCCGCAAACGCCTTCGTTTTTTTGAGCATGATGCCGCTGATGATAACCGCGGCCACGCCGATGAAGTATGCGCTGATGGCAACCCACCACGCGCCGCCAAAGATTGCGCCCGCAAAGAGGGCGATGATCGGCATCTTTGCACCACAAGGAATAAAGGCTGTGGTCATGATGGTCATACGCCGGTCGCGTTGGTTTTCAATCGTGCGGCTCGCCATGATGCCCGGAATCGAACAGCCGGAGCCGATCAGCATCGGGATAAACGACTTGCCGGAGAGACCAAACTTACGAAAGATGCGATCCATGATGAATGCGACGCGCGCCATATAGCCCACGTCCTCGAGTAGCGCCAGTAGGAAGAAGAGCACCAGCATCTGTGGCACAAACCCGATGACCGCGCCGACGCCGCCGACGATGCCGTCTACGATCAGCCCGATGAGCCAGGGAGCGACACGGAGGCTTTCCATCCACGCGCCGAGATTGCCCATGATCCACTCGCCAAAGAGCGTATCGTTTGTGAAATCGGTCATAATCGAACCGACCGTAGTCACGGAGAGGTAGTAGACACAGAACATGATCAGCGCAAAGATTGGCAATGCAAGCCAGCGGTTGGTCACGATGCGGTCAATCCGGTCGGATGCGGTGAGCTTGATGCCTTTGTGCTTCTTCTTCACGCTCGCATCGACCACACGGCTGATGTAGGCATATCGTTGGTTGGTGATGATGCTTTCGGAATCGTCGTCCAGCTCGCGTTCGCAGTCCGCGATGTGCGCATCCACGTGCGCAAGCGTCGCTGCGTCAAGTGGAAGCTCGTGTAAAACCTTTTCGTCCCGCTCAAAGAGCTTAACGGCATACCAACGCAGGAGCTTGTGTTCCACCTTGTCTTCGATAGACTCTTCGATATGGGCAATCGCATGCTCCACACTGCCGGAAAAGACATGCGGACGCTCCCCGAGCGTATGGGACTTTGCGGCGGCGATCGCCTTTTGTGCGGTTTCCCGCGCGCCGATGCCCTTGAGCGCGGAGGTTTCGACCACCTCACAGCCAAGCGCCGCGCCGAGTTTCACAAGATCGATCGTATCGCCGTTTTTGCGCACAACATCGATCATATTCAGCGCGATGATGGTGGGAATCCCCAGTTCCAGCAACTGCGTGGTCAGGTAGAGGTTGCGTTCGATGTTGCTGGCGTCGACGATGTTGATGATCGCATCCGGCTGCTCGGTCACAAGATAGTTGCGCGCGACAACCTCCTCCAGCGTATAGGGCGAAAGCGAATAGATGCCCGGCAAGTCCTGGATGATCGCCTCCTCATTCCCTTTTAACTTACCCTCTTTCTTTTCAACCGTGACGCCCGGCCAATTGCCAACGTATTGCGTGCTGCCTGTCAGCTCGTTGAACATCGTGGTCTTGCCGCTGTTTGGGTTTCCGGCCAGCGCAATTTTCAGTCCCATTGTTGCCTCCTTCTGATCGTTTGTTGTTCTTTTATTCCAATTGGTGCATGCAATTCTTTATACCCAATTGATGCTTGCAGTTTTTATTCCCGTCGGTTTATACCATCTAACTCATGCGGTAAAAAGAAGCGGCTCTTGCCGTACGCCGCGTTTCCGTTATTCGATTATTCGACCTCGATGCTCGCCGCGTCGACTTTGCGAACAGAGAGCTCATAGCCGCGCACCGTCACCTCCAACGGATCTCCCAGCGGCGCTACTTTCCGCACATAGACATCTACGCCTTTGGTGATGCCCATGTCCATGATCCTCCGCTTGAGTGCACCCTCGCCATGGAGCTTGATGACCGTCGCCATCTGCCCGATTGGAACATCTCGAAGTGTTTTCATTTCACTCATTCCTCCTTTTGCTGAACGATTTTACACCAGTATTCGATTTGCCATCTCGCCACCGAGTGCGATACGACAGTCTTTTACCTGAAGAATCATGTTTCCGGAAATGGAGCTGACGACCGTCACCCGTTCGCCAACCACAAACCCAAGCTCCGCCAGATGCTGGCGCACCTCGTCTTTTCCGGTGATCTTTAAGATATAGTTCGTTTCTCCCGGCTTCGCCATCGAAAGCGGCATCCTGTTCTTCCTCCATTTCATGTCTAGTTAGTGTCCGTTTGTGCGGCCGATGATCCGTGCTCACAAGAATCATCTTCATGTTTAAGTTTCCGTTTGTGCGAACGGTGCTATGCTTCGTTAGAATCATCTAACTCGTTCGGATGCTAGTTTACATCGTCTAACCATGATTGTCAATTCTATTTTGATATAATTTTTTTCGCGGGTATTTGAATCATCTCAACTGTCTCACCTAGCATTCGGCACAGCAAAAAAGCAGTCCTGCTTCGCGCGCGGCTTGCGGCAGGGAGCGTATCTTGATACAATACAGATGCCGCTTGGTCAATTCTTTGCGGCCAGAACACAAAGTGAGGTTTTTTTCGATGGATCGATTTGCTGTCGTTAATTTATTCGGTATTCAAGGGCTCAATATCGCCTGGTACGGCATCCTGATCGCAAGTGGGCTTATTCTCGGTCTCGCCTTGGCCACGCTGCGGGCGCGAAAGCGCGGTTGGTCGTCCGATCTTGTGCTGGACTTCATTCTTCTCGCGGTGCCTTTGGCGATCATCGGCGCCCGCGCATATTATGTTGCCTTTGAGTGGGACTATTTCGCAGCCGCTCCCGAGCGCATCCTAGCGGTCAACCAAGGAGGACTTGCGATTTACGGCGCGGTGATCGGCGGGTTCCTGGCGGCATTCATCTTCTCCAAGGCGGCAAAGTTCCCGTTTCTCAAGCTGATCGATCTCGTGATTCCGAGCCTGATTCTAGGGCAGGTCATCGGTCGCTGGGGTAACTTCATCAATCAAGAGGCATTTGGCGCGCTGATCACCAATCCCGGTCTGCAATTCTTTCCACTTGCGGTCTATATCCAATCCCTTGGCGAATGGCACCAGGCAACATTCTTTTACGAGAGCTTCTGCAACACCATACTGTTGGTCGTCACCCTGCTCTTGAGCCGGAAGCCCATCAAGGATGGCACACTGCTGGCTACCTATTTCATCGGTTACGGCGTTGCGCGCACCGTAATCGAAGGGTTCCGCACGGACAGTTTGTATCTGTTTGGAACGATTCGTGTTTCGCAGGTGCTTTCCGCCGTGCTGGTGCTCGTCGGCATCGCGCTGCTGGTATTGATCCGGAAGGGTACACTCAAGACGAAGCCATACGACGGAAAATACTGTGTGATCCTGCCGGAGGAAACGGACGAGGCATGAGCCTCCGTCGCCTATAAAAAAAGAGAACAAGCCGTTCTCTTTTTTTCCTGCACTTAGTGTCTTGCGTTTCCGCAGTGTATCGGAAGCATTGCCGTCAGGACTGCTGCTCTAGATACCATGCCTTTAGAATCGCGGTCTGCGTTTTGCCATCCGGCACATCGCCATGCAGAACCGCCTCCGCCATCTCGCAAAGCGGTCGCTGCTCCACATGCAGAAATTCATCCGCGTCAGGATTCGTTGCATGAAAGGTAAGCCCCTTGGCCAGATAGAGATGAATTTTCTCATCCATGACCGCGACGGACGGGTAATAAACCCCGAGGGATGTGAGTTCCGCTGCTTCAAAGCCAGTCTCTTCCAGCAATTCCCGCCGCGCGCATGTCATCGGATCCTCTCCGGGATCGATCTTGCCCGCCGGAATTTCCAGCATGACTTCTGAAAAAGGATAGCGATACTGTCGCACGAGAACCACGTTCCCGCTCTCGGTGATCGGGACAATCGCGGCCGCTCCCATATGGCGCATCACCTCTCGCACAGCGAGATTGCCGTTTGGCAGGCGCACCGTGTCGCGAAAGAGATGTACGATCTTGCCGTGATAAATCTCTTCCGAAGAAATTTGCGTCTCCTTCAATTCTTCATCCGAACCATGCATGTCAAGTCTCCGTTTCCTCATTGTTTGTGTCGTGATTGTATCACATGAACTGCAAATTGAATACCGTTGGACAGGGATGCGTCACATTCCAGTTGCGTCCCGCCAACCCTCAAATTATAATAATAACGATAGCGATTACCTGTGGCATACAAACAAATTGCGTGAGAAAGGGATCCCTCATCATGCGTATCGGTTATGCCTGCTTGTGCGTCGCGCTTGAAGGCGCACAAATCAAAACCTCCACGCTCAAATTCGCCACACCGGAGCGATTGCTTTCCCTTGCGGGCGAAAATCTCCGCGCGCTGGAACGAATGATCGACTACAACATTGCAAACAATATTTCCTTCTATCGCATCAGTTCCGATATCGTCCCCTTCGGCTCCAGCCGCGCGTCAGGATTGCCCTGGGATGCCGCATATGCGGCTCCTCTGCAATCGATTGCCCGGAAGATTGCGCTGAGCGGGATGCGCGTTTCGATGCATCCGGGACAGTATACGGTGCTCAACTCGCCGGATGCGGAAGTTGTCCGGCGCGCAATCGAAGACCTCCGCTATCATGCGCGCCTGCTCGACGCGCTGCAGCTGGATGCGACGCACAAGATCATCCTGCACGTCGGCGGAAAATACGGAGAGCCCGCCGCCGCACTCTCTCGATTTCTGGCTGTGTATCGCGATCTGGACGCGTCGATCACCCGGCGACTGATACTCGAAAACGACGGCAGCATCTACCGGATTGACGAGGTGCTGGCGTTGTGCCATCGCATCGGCGCACCCGCCGTCTACGACAACCTGCACAACGCGATCAACCCCGCGCCGATCTCGAATAGCGACGCCGATTGGGTCAACCTCTGCCGCGAAACATGGCGCCCGGCGGATGGCGCGCAGAAAACGCACTATTCACAGCAGCATCCGGACAAGACGCGCGGCGCGCATTCGGATAGCATCGCGATCGATCCGTTTTTGGACTATTGTCACAGTCTGTCCGGCGAAAAACCGGATATTATGTTGGAAGTGAAGGACAAGAACCGCTCCGCCGTCAAGTGTGCGCTCTGCAGCGCGCCGGCTAACCAGCGGTTGCTGGAAACCGAGTGGGGACGCTATAAGTACAGCGTTCTGGAACGATCTCCGGCGGAGTATCAGCAGATTCGCACGATGCTCAAAGACAAGCAAGGGCATCACGCGATTGCGTTCTATCAGCTTGTGGAGCATGCGCTCTCCCTGCCATTGGAGCCGGGTCGGGCAGTCAACGCGTTGGAACATGTTTGGGGATATTTCCCGGATCATGCAACGCAGGCTGAAGTACGGCGCTATCAAGCCCTGCGGGATGGATATCAAAACGGGACAGTTCCATTGTCCCAAGTCAAACGGCTACTCTATCGCCTCTCGCAACGATATGCGCAAGACTACCTGCTGGGATCCTATTACTTCACATGACGCAAAACCTGTTTCCCGTATCGTTAAAATATAAAAAGGAGGCTCGTGTACAATGGAAACTCGTACCGTATCCAAGGCGCTCAAATGGTTCGTTCTGCTCGCCCTGCTGGCGATGCTCACGGTCAACGCGCTTTCCTCGATTTTGCCGCTCAATCATGTAACCCCCAAAGAAGTCTCCGACCGGTATCCAAATCTGTTTGTTCCGGCGCCGCTGACGTTTGCCATCTGGGGCGTGATCTACATACTCGTCATCGCCTATACGCTCTATCAGTTCGGGCTGTTCCGCCGCAAAGGCGAGACGGTCAACGCGACGTTACTCACCCGCACGGGCATCGTCTTCATCGTATCCTCTGTGCTCAACCTCAGTTGGGTTCTGGCGTGGCATTATGGTCTGCTTGCCGTATCGTTCGGCATTTTGGTTCTGTTCCTGCTGACCATGATCGACATGCGCTTGATTATACACGCGCAAGAGCCGCTTCCCACCAAAGAGAAATGGTTTGTTCGCCTGCCGTTCTCTGTCTATTTCGGCTGGGTGACGATCGCAACCATCGCGGGGGCTACCGCGCTGCTTGTGGGATATGGCTTTGGTGGGTTGGGGGTCAGCGAGGCGGGCTGGACGATTATCATCCTTCTGGTCGGGGCAGTAATCGGCATCGTCACCGCGCTGCGCTTTCGCGACATTCCCTATCTGCTTGTGTTTGTTTGGGCGTATGCAAATATTCTTTCGAATCATCTATCCCCTTCCGGCTTAGCGGGCGCATATGCGGGCGTAATTGCAACCCTCGCGTTGAGTCTGGCCGCGTTTGTGGTCGTCATCGTGCTCCTCGCCTTACACAAAGTGAAAGCCGCAAAGGGATTGCTTCCTTCCCGCTCCGAATAATCAAACCGGGGTTTTTACTCAGTTCGACGGAATGTTTCGATTGCTTTGAATGATTCAGAAGGTATTATGGATCAAGCAAAAAAGCACGATAATCCCCTTATCACTGGCGGCGGACTCTCTGGATAAATAGAGACGAGTTGCATGATGGACGTTATCAAGCGGGTTGGCAGGCAACCGCCGGATTTGCCGATTCTCCCGCTCTATGATCCCCGCTGTATCCGCCGGAAAGAGTGCGGATGAGCGGTCGCAGTTTCACACATGATCAGAAATTTGACGGAGGAAAACGGATGATCGAAACCCATGATGTGTTAGTGGTCGGCGGAGGCGCGGCGGGTCTGACTGCGGCGGCATATTGCGCAAAAGCAGGGGCTTCCGTGCTGGTATTGGAGCGCGCGGAAAAGGCGGGCGGGCTAGTCGGCACGTTTTCGTATGAAGGGTTTTCGTTCGACGCCGGCATCCGCGCGTTTGAAGATTCCGGCGTCATCACGCCGATGCTTCGTTCGCTTGGTATCCCGCTTGAATTTGTGAAAAACCCTGTCTCAATCGGCATCGGCGCCCGTTCGGTACGGCTCAAAGGCGAGGAAAGTCTCCCCGAATATGCGGAATTGTACAAATCTTACTTCCCGCAGGAATCAAACGCTATCGACGCTATTGTCTTGGAAATTGTCAAGGTCATGCGGTATATGGACGTGCTCTACGGCATCGAAAACCCGCTGTTTCTTGAAAGCGAGCTCAAAGACCCGCAGTATCTGACAAGAACGCTCCTGCCGTGGCTTGTCAAATACTCTGTCAACATCAAGAAAGCGAGCAGGCTAGACCAGCCCGTACAGCAATATCTGAAAAAATTCACCCAAGATGAAGCCTTGATCGATATGATCTGCCAGCACTTCTTTGCTGAAACGCCAACGTTTTTCGCGCTGAGCTATTTTGGGCTGTATCTTGACTATCGTTATCCCGTAGGCGGAACAGGCGCGCTGCCCGCGCGTCTTTCGGAATACATCCATGCGCACGGCGGAAGCATTCGAACCGGCAGCGCGGTGGTGCAGATCGATACGCATGCGCACTCGGTAACGCTCGCAAACGGCAGTGTCGTTTGCTATCGCAAGCTGATCTGGGCCGCGGATCAAACCGCGTTCTATCGTGCGCTGGGGGATGTTGTGACGCAAACAACCACAAAAAAACGCGCGCTAGCCGAACGCAGCCACGGCATGGATTCCATCCTCACGCTCTATATCGGAACCACGATTCCGCCCGCGGAAGCAGACGCGGCCTGCGGTGCGCATGCCTTCTATACGCCGCAAACGACGGGGCTTTCCTCTCTGCCCAGCTGGCGAACCCTCCAAGGCGACGGAATCGATGCGCTCAAACGCTGGGTTATAGCATATCTGGAGACGACGACGTTTGAACTTTCGATCCCTGCGCTGCGGGATCCGTCTCTTGCCCCTTCAGGACAAACCGGGCTGATCGTCAGCACGCTGTTTGACTATGACCTGACGAAACATTTCGAAGACATGGGCGAGTATCAAGCGCTCAAGGATCTAGCGCAGGAGACAATTCTCCGCGTCCTCGAACAGAGTGTTCTACCTGGATTGCTCAAACATACCATATTTACGCTTTGCTCCACCCCGCTGACGATCGAGCGGGAGACGGGTGCCAGGCACGGCGCAATCACCGGCTGGGCGCACACGAACCACCCGATGCCAGCGGTGCACGAGTTCGGCCGTATCCAGAAAGCGATTGAAACCGGCGTACCGGATGTGTTGCAATGCGGAATGTGGACATTCAGCCCCGCAGGACTGCCGGTCTCGATCATTACGGGAAAGCTCGCGGCCGACCAGGCGATCAGACAGCTTCCCAAGCGGAATAGACAAAGTTGATATTGAGCGGGATCGATCGGATCGACTTACAATCAGCGGTGGAGGCAACGGCGATTTAGGATTGGTGATTCCTGATCCTTCTGCGTGCGAAGGTTGCAACCTCTTTGCGGCTTGCGATTATCATGCTCGCTGAAAATGAGCAGAGGCGATGCCATACTTATGCTCAATCTGGATGATGGAATCGTCTTTGGGGGCAACACGCTTCAAGAAATGCAATCTGACCGACGCAAAATCACCCGCCGAATCTCTTCGGCGGGTGATTTATCTGTGGTGCTCAATTTTGGGTTTTGCGTAAATTTCGCTGCATCAATCGATGCTTCCGGTATATGCGAGTTCCAGAAAAACCTCGACCCAGTTTGGGTCAAACTGCGTTCCAGCGTGATGTTTGATTTCATAGATGCATTGTTCGAACGACATCGCGCTGCGATATGGCCTGCAGGAACGCATCGCGTCGTATGCATCCGCAATCGCGATGACGCGCGCGCCATCGGGAATATCCTCTCCGCTCCGGCCGTCAGGGTATCCCTTGCCGTCGTATCGCTCGTGATGGTGGCGAATGATCGGCCAGATATGACTGCCCGGATCCAGCGGGCGTATGATATCCGAAGCCAAAGCGCTGTGCAGCTTGATGGTCTCATATTCCTCGCTGGTCAGTTTGCCCGGTTTCTGCACAATCGAGTCCGGAATACAGATTTTCCCGATATCGTGAAGCTTCGCCGCCCATTGCACATCCAGAAAACGATCCGTAATCCCGTTTTTCACTTCGTAGAGCTTGCTTGCAATGTCGCACACGCGCTTGCTGTGCCCGTTGGTATAGAGATCTCGCGCCTCCAAGAGGTTTGAGAGCATCTCCATGCTCGTCATCATGAGGCTGTGATATTGCTCCTTGAGCGTATCATGCGCAATCTCCTGCGCGCGCTGATAGGCTGCCTTCGCTTCCTCCGCCTTTCGCCGCGATGTAATATCCCGCGAGATCACCGCCACTCCCTGCAAGGCATTTTGCTCATCAAAGATAGGCGCGTAGACGTTTTCATAATACTTATCGTTGACGGAATCGGTCACCATCCGGCTGATGGCGGTTCCCTCGTGCGTTTTTAAATAACCCAGCGCGCGGGTAACCTTTTCCTTGGAGGTCTCTCTGTGACAGTCCACCATACTATGATGGAGCACGTCTTCGCGCTTGATGTTGCGAATTTTTTCAGCGGCATCATTCACAAACACGATGTCGCCGTCTGAATCGGAGAGGATAATCCCCTCCTGCATTTGTTGTAATGCCAACTTGTACAGATTGTCCTGCCATTCGCGATCCATGCAACACCCTCTCTCTTGTATTCTACAAACAAATCAGGTGGAAAACGGCGAAAATGCTGTTTGAATTGTACTGTACGTCTACTTCATCACTATAATTACACTTTGGAATATTTGCAAGCGAATTTGATCGATTCAATCTCAAACATCTTATATTTGTGTTTCAAAGTTGATGCATTTTAAAATAGATGCAAGCAAATTTGATCGATTCAATCGCAATCATCTTCTATTTATGTTTTTAAGCTGATGCATTTTAAAATAGTTGCAAGCAAATTTGATCGATTCAATCGTAATCATCTTCTATTTGTGTTTATAAGCCGATTCTTTTTAATAGTTGTATTGTAACGAGTGATTCGCATAGAAAAATCCGGCGAAGCCCATCCCAGGATGCTTCACCGGATCATGAGGTTCCCATGCTTTCACTGCGGGAGAAATCACTCGATCAAGATTAAAAGAAGAATAGTCCGATCGCCCCGGGGCCGACGTGCGAGGATGTGCAGGGCTCAAAATAGTCCACGGATACGGTGACGTTTGGGTAGCGCTCCACGATGTCCGCGGCGAGTAGGTGCGCCTCGTCCTCGCAACCTGTATGAGTAATCCCAACAAAGTTGTTCTCGTCGCTTGCCGCATGATACTGCACAAACTGCTCCAACAGTGTTTTGATGGCCTTCTTGCGGCCAAGAATCTTAAGATCCAGCACGAGCCTGCCTTCTTCATCACCCTTGAGTATGGGTTTGAGGTGCATGATGCTGCCCGCAAGCGCCGCACTGCCGGAGATGCGACCGCCACGCTTGAGGAAGTTGAGATCGTCCACCATGACGAAGGAGTGGATTTCGCTGCTTCTGCGCGTGGCATGTGCCGCGGCTTCGGTCGCGCTCGCGCCGGAATCGCGCAGCTTGACCACTTCGCGCAGAATCATACCTTCCCCGATGACAGCGCTGAGAGTGTCCACCGCAAGCACCTTGCGTTGCGGGTACTTCTTCTGCAAAATATCCGCGGCAATCTTACCCGCGCCGCAGGTGCCGCTGATGCCGCCCGACATACCGAGATAGAGCACATCTTCCCCCGCCTGAAGGCGCGGTTCAAACGCGCTTAGGAACGCGGACGTGTTGACCATCGAGGTCTTCATCACAAGCGTGCTTTCTTCGCGCATGCGCTTGAAAAATGCCTCGCTGTCGAACACGACGCCGGGTTCATAGCAGAGGAACTCCTGATCGTTGAGGGACAGCGTCAGGGAAACCACCTCAATACGGCTTTGGATGTATTCCGCTTCGGTCAGGTTTGCGGTCGAATCTGTAAAAAGTGCGAATGACATTGTTTGTTGCACCTCGTTTGCTTGTCTGTTATACTATATTAACTGATATCACATATTATGTAAAGAGGTTTCGCGAATAAACAACATCTGGTAATTACCTCGACAAGCGTCTATAATAATGAAAACCAGTCAGGATTTCAGGGTAAGAAACCGTGCGGTTTTCACCTTGCAGCATCATCCGGCGAAAGGAGCCAGCACATCATGCAATACGTCAAGCAGCAGGTTGCGGAGAAACTCAACCACTGGGAACATTTCCTAGCGTCCTATCGATTACCCGAATGGGACGAGCTGCCGCAGATCGACCTGTATCTCGACCAGGTCATCGCGCTCGTCAACCGATATCTCGGCTTTTTTGTGTACGATCCCACCGAAGAGAAACTGCTCACGCCATCGATGGTCAATAACTATGTGAAGCTCCGCCTCATCCCTGCGCCTGTGCGAAAAAAATATGGCAGAAAGCATATCGCGCTGCTGTTGATGGTCTGCACATTCAAGCAATCCGTGAGCATGGCTGCCATGAGCGAAATGCTCCCGCCGGACGATGAGGAGCGAATCCATCAGGAATATGTGCGGTATACCGCGTCGTTTTTGCGCATCTCTCGCTATGTGGTGCAGCAAGCCAAGGAGAGCGCCGCCCCGATCTATGATGAAAAGAGCGACACTGGCAACGAGGTGAGCGATCTTGTGGTAGGCTCCGCGATTGCCGCAAGCTTTGCGCGGCTCCTTGCGGGCAAACTCATCGCACTGCAAGTGCCGCCGGAGCAAGACTTGAACAACGAAACCTTCCGCAGGGAATGATCGCAGCAAACCCTATGCGGGCCTCGGAGTTCTTTCCCGAGGCCCGCTTTTTTTGACCCTTCTTAGGCCGATTCTTATTTCTTTCTCAGGGCGATGGCGACAAAGTTCATATACTTCCCCGCGCCAGCGTGCATCGCGGCGCGATCCATCACGGCATACTCGTTCTCGGTCGCGAGCCAGTCCTGCCAGCATTCGTCCATGCTCTCCATCTCCTCGATCGCCACGATCTCTACCCCCTCCGTCGCAGAGAGAATCTCGCGCCAATAAGCCGCGTCATGCAGCGTATCGAGATCCTCCGGACTCCATGAGAGCAGCATTTCCTTCGGGATGTCGTCGTGAATGTCCCGATGAAATCCCGGAACGACAAAGAGCAGCCAACCGCCAGATTTCACAAGTGGAAGCAGATGCTTGCCCAGATAGGCTCTGTCCAACCCGAAATAATGGTAAGAATCAATGCTGACCACCGCGTCGAAATAGTCTTCGGCGAAGGGCAGCGTATGCGCATCCTCGTGAATCGGTACGATTTGCTGGTTGGTCAGTCCCTGCGCGCGGAACCGTTGCCAGTTTTCGCTCGCATCGATCCACAAATCCACGGCGAAGACCCGCATGCCGTATTCCTTGGCGAGCATGATAGAGGTGATTCCCTGCCCGCAGCCGAGATCGAGCACGATTTGACCCGATGGAAGCGCGAATCGCTCCAGGAGCTCCTCCAGCAATTTTGCGGGGTTTGGCCCCATACTGTTTTCTTTGATCAATATTGGATCGATTTGATTTGCGCGTGGATAGTTCATATTTATTTCCTTTCCTGTCATCCATATCTTGTTATTTTGATTGAGATCCAAAAACAAAAACGGCACGGAAATTGCTCCATGCCTGAAAAATCCCTTTGATATTCGTTCAAAAGAGGCTCATGGCTTGGCGCGTTTCTGTTTGGAAAGCGTACATCGAATCAAGCGCATACCATGCGCTCATCGAGCGATTCAGAATTGTACCGTGTTCCGTTACAGAACCGACGTCAAACAGACACTTCCTCTCTTTGTGACATAGTTGCTCCGTGCTGATGCTATGCTAACAAAAATCCTATCAAAACGCAAGCACGCGGAAGAAACATCTCCTACTCAATCCTTCTAAATTCTTCTAGTCTTTCTTGCAGGCTTTCAGCATCTGGCTCGCAAACACCGCGATTCGTTCCTCGATTCCCGCCGCCTGCATTGCCTCTCCGGGGTTGTTTGCGGCCTGCATCAGGCAAAAGCGCGGCGGCAGCGCGAACGTCTTGTTCAGGCACAGTGCGCCAAGCACCTGCTGGGCGATGATGTCGCTGCCGCTGTAGCCGGAGACGATGACGGCGAAGAGTTGCTTTTCATAAAGCGAATTGTAAACCAGCACGCTCGTGAGGCGGTTGATAAACGCGAGGATATTCGCACTCACGCTGTCGTTATAGTTCGGGCAGAGCAGGAGAAGCGCATCGCATTCGTTGATCGCCGGATAAACGTCGTTTGTGATCACGCCGCCATAGAAGCAGCTGTTTTGCCGCGCAAAATGCGCGCAAGTTTTATAAGAGCATCCGCGGCAGTCATGGATTGCTCCGTTTTGCAGCGAGATTTCGCGGATATCGCAACTAGGCGCAAGGGTCTGCGCGATACGCATGCCGATTTGCAGCGTGTTGGAGGTCGCGCGGTCACTCGCGTGCAACAGAAGCACATTCGGCCGCGCTTTTCGTTCGGGCGAGTAGGCGAGCAAGCGCTGCACCAGTTCCCGCGCCGCCTGCCGATATGCCCCGGCAAGAGATACCCCGCGCCGCAGGGATTGGACATTCCAGTTGTCGAGGGAACCTGTCGCCTCCACCAGTGGTTTGCCCGGAAACCGGCAGCCGGCAAGATTCGCCGCGAGCGCGAGCATATCCGCCGTCTGCTTCGTATAGAGTTCGCCCGCCGCGTCGAGAAGGATCGCACCCGTTGCGCCTTCCATCGCGGTCGGGTTTTGCCGCAGCGCGGCAATCAGCGAGACTACCTCCGCATCCAACCCGTGTTCACTCAGCCCGATTGCGAAAAGCACGCGTTTCCCCGCAAGCCGCGGCAAAGCAAGCGCGCTCTCCACGCGCGAAAAGCGTACACCCGCCAGCGCGTAGTCGAGCGTTTCACGAAGCCGCGGGTTTTCGTTGCAGGAGACGACGATCAGTTCATTCATTCGGCGTGGAATTCCTCCAGTCTGTGATAGCTTTCTGAAATCCGCGAGACCAGCGCCTCATGCAATTCTTCGCGCCTTTGCTCCGGCCCCTGCGCCCCAAGCCGCGCGCGACAGCCAAGATATGCCCCGCCGAGCGAAACAGCCGCGTCGTGCCACTCTCCGCGCAATGCGCGCAAAACGGACACGGCAGCCGAGGAAAGCCCGGGCGCGATGTAGGGTTTAAAGCCATAGGACCGCACGGCTAGATTTGCCGTCTCCGCCCGATGCGTCAACGCGCGGGAAAGCGCCGGATCATATCCGCGATTTGGCGCGTTTGCGATCACGAGACCGTTTCCGTGCGGGCCGTAAACGCGCAGCTGTTCCGCGCTGACTCCGTCCTGCTCCGCACAATAAATCGCCCGCGCGTGCATCACCCCCAGACCAAACCCGCGCACCTGCTCCGGCAGGAGCCCGCACCAGTCGAAGTTGCCCGCTTCGTCCTGATTGCTCATCAAAAACACCGCGCGGCTGAGCTGATCCACCGGATCGGAAATCTGACAAAACAAGCCGCAGAATTCGCTTTCACGCGTTCCGCGCGCATAATCGCGAAGGAGATCCCGGTTTGCGTCAAACTGCATCATGCGCACATCCCCGCCGTGTTCCGCGCCGACCTCCGGCACGGCGCGCGCCGCGGTGAAAAGCAGCGCCTCGCAATCATAGAGCGCATCCTTGGACACGATCCGCACAGGCGGCAGACACTCGCCATCCCGCACGGGCAGCACCTGATTCAGCTCCGCTTCATAGCGCAAACAGGAATTTTGATCCGAATCATAAATGCCGATCTGCGCAAGATCGGTTCCCAACAGCTTGAGTCCCATCGCGGTCGTCCCGCCGACGTTACCCAGCCCCACAAGGTTGACGCGCTGCGGTGTTTTTCCGCGCGCAAAAAAGGCGGAAAGCACGGGAAACCAACGCGCAAACGCGGTGTTTGCGACGCTTGCGCCGTGCGTTTGCACAAATCGCGAAAGCGTGTCTTCTCCGTCCAGATCCGCCGGCGGCAGCAGAAGCCCGATGCCTTCCGGCTCGTCCAGCTCAGCAAGCGAATGAATCGCGAAAAAACCGCGACTCGCCCGCGGATCACGCGAGACGAGAAACACGAGCGGATCAAACGGCTCCGCAACGAGGGACGTGCCCTGCGGCAACAACCCGCCGTGATCCGCGAGACAGAAGCCCTTGTATGCATAATACTTCATACGCTCACACATCCTCCGCGTTGGAGATGCGCCGCATCTGCCGGATATCATCCCGCAGATAGGCGGAGGCGACGACGTTGAGGTCGTATTGCATATGCGCACCCTTATCCGGCAAGCGCGGGCGCAACAATGCCTCGCCTAGGCGGCGGAGCGTCAACCCTGTTCCCTGCAGCTTGAGGTAGCGATCCTCCAACACCGTCAATATCGTCAGCGCGTTTCCCAGCGCCACACGGGAATATTGCCGCACGGCAGGCGGCGGCGCGCCATGCAAATATTTCGGGTATTGATATGGCAGGATCAGGTTGATGCTCGGCGGATAGTCCCGCTCTACGATCCCGCCCGTAACGCTGTCCCCGCCGATGAAGGGGTACAGGAGACTCTCGGTGAACCAATAGAGCATATTGGGAATAAAATATTCGCAGTCGACATTGCGCTTCTGTTCGCGCATCAAGTCCAGCCCTCTGCCGGAGAGGATGCCGACGATGATCCGTTCAATCTCCACGCCCTGCTCGCGAAACAGCGGATCGAGCTTTTCCAGACGGTAACCGTTGTGCAGCAGATCGTCGACCAACAGCACCGGACGGCGGAAGGACTTGATGGTCTTGACCTGATTCGTCAGCGGCGAATAGCCGGGGGATTCATTGATATCAAACCCGCTTTCGTTCGCGTGGAACCCCTTGTCCGCATGCAGCGCTTTGGTCACCGTGTTCGGCACGATGGTTTCCGCAAGAATTTTGCCGTAAGGTACGCACATCGCGCGGCCGAGCGTCTTCTCGGTCGGCGGAATATTCGATACGCCGTTGAGCGCGCGCACCTTTTCGATCAAGCCGTCGTTGATGGCCTCCATATCAAAGCTCAGCAGCAGCGTTCCGGGAAACATCTCGCAAATGGATCGCCGCAGTGCAGGGCGCGTGGATTCCACCGCGAGCCGAACCGCCTCGTCTGAAGCAAGCGGTTCCTTGATGCGCTGCAATGTATCTTCCAGCAGCACAAGCGGCGCGCGCATATCCGCATACAGCAGCACGCTTTGCCCGCTTACCGGCAGGAAGCCAAGCTGACTTGCGATCTCGCGCTCGCTCTCCTGTTCGCAGCGATAGAGCGCATAGGTATGCTCGCGAATCAATGAGCGCGCCAATAGGTCGCAAAGCAACGCCCTGAGCGGCTCGCCTGTGCCGCTCGTCTCCTCGATCCAGAGAATCCTGCCGGAAGCCAACCGCCGCACCGTCTCCGCGGACGCACGCATCTCGCCAAGTACGTCGTATAGATCCGTCACGCTGACGCTGCGGCTGCGGATGCGCGCCTGCACCTCGCTGCCGTTGTCCCGATAGACGGCGATATATTCCTCGCCTGTCTCCCGCACCT
Organism: Christensenellaceae bacterium; assembly: GCA_963665535.1. Taxonomy (GTDB): domain Bacteria; phylum Bacillota; class Clostridia; order Christensenellales; family CAG-138; genus UBA7703. The sequence goes on along the minus strand of OY762290.1, from coordinate 19,903 downwards.
CGCATCGCCGCTGCGAGACTGCGCTGATCTCCTGCTTATACTGCGGCATGCGCAGATACAGCCCGCGCGCATAGATAAAATCCTGCACCACAGGATCGACCAGCATGCCGATGTCCATGTCTTTGTCGATGTATTCGCGAATCTGGGTCGAACTTGCGCTCTCATAATAGGCTGGGAGCGAGAGCGAAATCACGCGGCCGCGGAGCAGATCCTCCGCTCTGCGGTTGTCCTCCGGATGCGCTGTTTCCACGCGTGTAAAGAGGATATGGTGATAGGTCGCGGCCGTGCCCGGCCCGCTTTGCCGATATGCGCTCGCGTTGAGGATTACATCGCTTCCCGCAACGAGATAGAGCTCCCGATCGCGGAAGATATTGCTGAGATTCTTGAGATCCTCCGGCACCGCCAGATTGACGGGGATATCGTCCGGGAAGAGATAGACATCCGGCAAGTTTGCGGCGGACATACTCACGATCTGCCGCCGTTGCAGCTTCGCCAGCGTGCGTTTGCTCCAGGAGAACTCGTCAACCGCGAGATACACCTCGAACCCGCGCCCGCGGATCTCTTCGACGATGCGCTTGTGCCCCGCCGAAAACGGGTCGAACGTACCCGGAAAGAATGCGACCGGACGAAGTGGCTCGAAGGTGAATCCGCCGCCAGTCTCACAGAGTGTGATGAAGCGATACAGGTGGTTGAGCATCGCCGCTTCGTTGAAAAAGGCGAGCATACCCTCCCGGCGTTCGCCAAGCAGCGTCAGGAGCTTTTTGCCAAAGCGAACGAGGCACGCACGCCGCGCATCAAGCGGGCAGGTGTCGTTGCCAAAGTACATCCGGCAGATCACCTCCAGGGCGGTCAAGCGGATGCTGTCGTCAAAATGCGCAACACCTGTGAGCAGCAGGCCAAAGACGCGCTCAGACACCGCGTCCGCGCGGGCGCCGTCTTCGCTGGCGTAGCCGGAGAGCACGGCGCAGAGCGTCGAGAGCGCGGCGCGCGCGGCACGCGTATTTGCGGCGCGCAAGAGCCCCTCCAGATAGTCGATCCCCTCGTCCATCTCTTTTTCGGGCACGCTGCATATCAGTCTGCCCAAGTAGGGCGGAATATAGCCGGAGATCTCGTTTTGCCCAGTCTCGAGCTCGCGCAGCAGATCGACCATGATCTCGTTTTTTTGATCAACAGAAAGAATGCCGGAGACTTCAACCAGCGCTTCCCCCGCGCGCTCGCGCACAGGCAGGTGCTCGCTGACGGAGAGGAGGTTTGACAGATGCATCGCGATATGGAACGCTTCCCCGGGATGCGCGTGGACATATTCGCAGAGATGGTCGATGTGAACGAGCTTCATCGTCCAGGTGATGCTGCTCTTGAGGTTGCTCAAATAGATCTCTCCGACCGGAAGCTCCGGTTCCGGCAGGAGCGGCAACCCCGCACGCTTTCGCAGGTGGTTGAACAGCCACACGGTGGCAAACTCCGCGTCCGGATGCAGGGTGAGACCCTCGCAGGCATGCAGGAGCAGCTTTGAGTCTCCGCCCGCTACTGCGCTGAGCGCACGCAACGCACGGATGCGCACCCGCGCCTCGGCAGAAGCCGCGGCTCCCGCAAGAATCGGCAGCATACGCTCGACCTCCGCGCGCTGCATGATTTCATGCGGAACGTGCGCGAGCGTGTCCATCAGCGCGAGCAAATCTTCCCCGCCGCTGAAGAACATCCTTCGATAGAGCTTGTCCCAATATCCACGGCGCTCCTCCGGGACACAGCGCGCAAACAAGCTTCCCGCGATGGTCTTGAGAGAGTTGCTGATGCGCGCCGCGTGTTTTTGCGAGATTCGATAGTCGGGATGCAGGCATAGCTCGATGTAATCATCCCAGAGCGAGATGCTCTCGCTCAGCACCGCGTGCAGCGCGGGCGCGATGGCGAGCGAGCCCGCGCCGCGCGGAAGCTCCTTGCGATAGCGTGGGCCGGAGTTTGCGAGGATATAGCCCATGATCCGCCCTGCGTGGCGGCGGACGTCCCCGTCGTGATGCATCAAGAGTTCATAGAGAAAGCGCAGCGTCAGCAGCTTATGCGTGCGGGTCATGTACGTGCTGTATTCTTCAAACAATAGCAGGTATGTGCGGATGCGGCTGAGGTTTTTCTCGTCCCGCGCCTGCTCCAGAAGCGCCTCAAACGAATCGCTGACGGAGATGGTGTGCATCAGCTGCACATTGTTTTCAAACGCATGGTGGTTCAGCGCGCGAATCACTTCGCCCTGCGAGAGCAGCGCCGCGTCTTTCTTCTCTGCAGGCAGCAGCACGCCCGCGTTCGGGTCGGGATTCACCCCATGGCTGATCAGGAAGCGCTCAAAGTCGTCCAGTTTTTTATAGACCGTTTCATACCGCAGACGCTTCTCTGGCGTCATATCGGCAAGCTTGACAAAAATGCGGTCGCGAGACTCCGTCAAGGGGCTAATGATCGTCTGATCCTTTCCGTCCACGCCGCGCTCGGCCCGCACGCGAAAGTCCGCATAGATCAAAATCAGCGACTCAATCGGCAAATTTTCAAATTCCAGATCCCATGTGGAATGGTTGGCGGAGATATGCGCAATATCCGGCATATTTCGCTCCTCAAGCCATTTCCAGGTGTAGTAATAGTGCAGATACGGGATGCGCGGCATGTCCTCGCCGCGGCAGCCAAACTTCCCGATGTCATGCGCGAGCGCCGCGCAGGAGACCAGCGCGACATCGGCCGGCAACCCCGCCTCCTTCGCCTGCCGCGCGATGTGGCCCGCCACAAACCGCACGCCAAACGTATGCCCGGCCGGATCGAACGGCATAATTTCTCTGCCGATGCGAAGGAGCTCGCGATAGTTGCTCTTTTTCATCGCCTCGACAAACAACACGCATTGCGCCCGCACCGCGCTTGCGTCCAAATCCGCCTGCGGAACCGGAAGGCAATCGAGCAGCGGATCAAACGCTTTCTCTCGCTCCGCGTCCATCAGGCGGGAAAGCACGGTGAGAAACACTTTCAACGCGCTCTTTTGTCCCTTGCTCGCGCGCGGCGCACCGGAATATGGATATAATCCGGCACAAAGCGCTTCGTATGCGTAAGCAAGCAGCCCTTCCTCCGGCAGCTCGCCCGCGCGGCGAATCAGCGGCTCGCAAAGCACGGCTACGTCCGCGCACGAAACGCGCCTGCCAAGCATTGACATATACTCCGCGTCAAACCGGGTTTTGGTCGTCCACGCACGCAGCTGTTTGTTCGTTACTCCCGTGTTTTTCGCAAGCTCTGCGTACAGCGCGTCCAGCACGCCGCTTTGTGCGGTTCGCTCGTCCATACCTTAACCCTCCGTCCGGTCAAACCACCGTAATTCGCTCCTGTGTTTCGCCGGTTCACTCAATTGTTTTCGTGTCTTGTTTCCGTATAAAGAAAGGATTCGGTCTTGAATTTTTTTCTGATACCTCTATTTTAGTCAGATTTCATTCTGCTGTCGAGCAAAAAACGCAATTTCTGCACGATCACAACAGATCGCGCCAATCCGCATCCTATTCCGCCGAAATGAAACCTAACGTTGTATATAGAAACCCAAGTTTGCGAAGCTTCTTCTCTGCTCAACATCCTTCTCACACAATGATTCGTGCGGTTCACGCTTGGCATTCTCCTCCCATCAGCAAAAATGAGAGTGATTCTCAAATGAATGCTTGACATTCTCAAGCTTCCGTGTGAGAATATGAGAGCGATTCTCGTTTTGGATCATGCATCGACTATAGATTTAAAGCGATTCATCGTGCGGAATTTTTCTCTGGGAGGGCGATCAATTTGGCGGAATACGAAACAAAGCAGCGGCGGATTCTGCTGGACTATCTCATGGCGCATCCGGATCGCGGATTCTCGGTCGACGCGCTCTATGACAACCTCCTCACGGAACACGCGCAAGACGTTGTCCCCGGCAAGAGTACGATCTATCGACTGATCGCGCGGTTGGTGTCGGATGGACTTGTCAAGCGCTTCGCCGCGGGAAACGGACGGCAGTTTGCCTACCAGATCGTCGGCTGCGAGGCTTGCGACGCGCACTTGCACCTCAAATGCATCGCATGCGGAAGTCTCTATCACATGGATCACACGGTGAGCGAGCAAATCACGAACGAGGTGCTTGCCCGCAGCGACTTTTCTCTGGACGAAAAGGAAACTGTGCTGTTTGGTGTCTGCAAAGGCTGCAAGCAGCGGCAGACGAAATGATCATGCGCAAAGAATGCCGATTTTTCCAACGCCATCGCGTGCTTGCGATCTTGCTCAGTGTGGTGCTCGCACTCTCGATCCTACTCGGCACGGCGTTTGTGCTCGCGGAGGCGCACCACCACTGCACCGGCGAACACTGCGAAATCTGCGCGGCGATTGCGCGGGATGTTGCTTTCCTTCATGCGGACTCCGCCCCGGCCCTGCTGCACGGAAGCGCATCGGTCTTTCTCAAAACGCTCCTACTCGCCGCAGAAATGCCTAGGCTTGTCCGCTTGCAACATTCCTCCCCCGTTACCCTCAAGGTGAAGCTATCCGATTGAGCACGGGCGCAACCCTGTTTCCCGTTTTTCAACTATCGGACCATTTGGAGGTTTTATATGAAGATCAAAAAATTTGCAGCCATCGCGCTGATTCTCGTTCTTGCACTCTCCTTGCTATCGTCTTGCGCGCCGAAAGAAGCCGCGCAGACTGAAACCGGCATCTCGATTGTCTCGACCGTATTCCCCGCATACGATTTTGCCCGCCAGATTACGGCAGGCACAAACGCAAACCTGACGCTCCTGCTGCAACCCGGCGAGGAGGTTCACTCCTTTGACCCGACCAGTCAGGACATCATCCGCGTCACCGAAGCCGACCTGTTTCTCTATGTTGGCGGTGAAAACGATGTTTGGGTCAACAATCTCTTGACCGGCCTCGACAAGAGCGTGAACACCTTTCGCATGATGGACTCCGTTTCGCTCTATGAAGAGGAACTGGTCGAAGGCATGCAGCCGGAAGAAGAAGAGAACGCAACGATAGAAGAACCCGCGACCGCAGGTGAAGACAAGGAATGGGACGAGCACGTCTGGACCGCGCCGGTCAACGCCATCGCCATTGTGAAAGCAATGACCGCGGAGCTGATCGCAATCGACCCGGACAACGCGAAGACCTATCAGGCAAATTCGGACGCGTATGTGGTGCAGCTCGAGGCGCTCGATGCATCGTTCTGGGATGTGGTAAACACATCCGCGCGCAAGACGGTCGTGTTTGCGGATCGTTTCCCAACACGCTATTTCGTAGAAGAATTCGGGCTTTCGTATTACGCGGCCTTCCCCGGCTGTTCCGCGGAGACCGAGCCTTCCGCGGCAACGGTCGCGTCCCTGATCAATCATGTCCAGGCGGAGAAGATTCCGGTAGTGTTCTATATCGAGATGTCCAACCATCAGATGGCGGACACCATCGCGGAAGCGACAGGCGCGAAAACCATGCTCTTCCATACCTGCCACAATGTCACAAAAGCGGAGTTTGAAAGCGGAGCAACGTATCTTTCCTTGATGGAAAACAATGTGCTCGCGCTGAAAACCGCGCTCAACTAAATAAAAATCATTAGTGATCGCATGCGTCCGTGCACCGTGCGGAGACTGAACAACAATCGGGAGGCAACAACGCCAAATGTCATTGATTCAGGTTCAAAACGCCGCGTTTCGCTACGACGGCAAAGAGGTGGTCAGCGAGCTCAACTTCACGGTTGCGCGCGGAGATTATCTCTGCATCGTCGGTGAAAACGGCTCCGGCAAGAGCACGCTCGTCAAGGGCTTGCTCGGGCTGAAAATGCCGCACAGCGGCGCAATCACGTTCGGCGAAGGGCTCACCGCACGCCAGATCGGCTATCTGCCGCAGCAGAAGGAGAGCCAGCGCGACTTCCCCGCAAGCGTGCAGGAAGTCGTGCTCTCCGGCACACTCAATTCACTGGGATTTCGCCCGTTTTACACCCGCGCACAAAAGTGCAACGCGCTGACGCAGATCGAACGCGTCGGCATGCTGCCGCACAAAAACGCGGCGTTTCGCGAGCTTTCGGGCGGCCAGCAGCAGCGCGCGCTGCTTGCGCGCGCACTGGCTGCAACGCAAACGCTCTTGATCCTCGATGAACCGATCGCAAGCCTCGACCCCGTTGCGGCGGCGGAAATGTATCGGCTCATCGAGCAGATCAACCGCGACCATGGCGTGACCGTCATCATGGTGTCCCACGATCCGCACGCGGCGGCGCACGAAGCGGATAGCGTGCTGCATCTGGAAAATCGGCAGCTCTTCTATGGATGCGCCTCCGACTATCGCAAAAGTGAAATCGGAAAACGGTTTTTAGGCGGTGAAGGCAGATGATCGATGTGTTGCGTGAAATGTTGTCCTATCCGTTTCTGGTGCGCGCGATCGTCGTGGGCCTCATGGTCGCACTCTGCGCGTCACTGCTGGGCGTAAGTCTCGTTCTCAAGCGGTTCTCCATGATTGGCGACGGGCTTTCACACGTTGGCTTCGGCGCGCTCGCGATCGCTTCGGTCGCCAATATCGCGCCGCTTGTATTGGCGATTCCCGTGTGTATCGCGGCTTCCTTCCTGCTGTTACGCATGAGCGAGAGCACGCGCATCAAGGGCGACGCGGCGATTGCGATGCTCTCCGCGGGCGCGCTTGCAATCGGCGTGATGGTCATCTCCATGACCACGGGTATGAATACGGATGTGTATAACTACATGTTCGGCAGCATACTCTCGCTCTCCGAATCGGACGCGACGCTCTCCATCGTGCTCAGCGCCGTCGTGCTTGTGCTGTTTGTGCTGTTTTATCCGCGCCTGTTTGCGGTGACGTTTGACGAAACTTTTTCCCGCGCGACGGGGATCCCGACGCGGGCGTATAACGCGGCGCTCGCGACGCTTTCCTCGATCACGGTCGTGCTCGGCATGCGCATGATGGGCGCGCTGCTGATTTCGAGCCTGATCATCTTCCCGGTGCTGACCGCGATGCGGCTCGGCAAGCGCTTTCGCTCCGTTACGCTGCTCTCCGCAGGCGTTGCGGTCACGGGTTTCCTCCTCGGCATGGTGGTGAGCTATGTGTTTGAGGCGCCAAGTGGCGCCAGCATCGTTTGCGTGAATATCGCGCTGTTTTTGCTCTTTGCCATCGTCAGCGCAATCCGAAACGCCATCACAAAAAAATAATTGCTCCAAACCAAGAGCACGCGAGCTGATTTGCCCGCGTGCTTTTTTTCTGTACGATTCATACTTCGGAAACCGATCGGTCTGTTTTATAAGCGTTTTACGACCAGTCCGTGGCGGTTGCAGTACGCATAGAGCATGCCTCTGCCGTGCACGGGAAAACGCGCGGAAGCGTCCTGCTCCGGATACAGCTTGACCATCTGGATTCGATCCGCGGTCACAAGCGCGAAAAACGAGACAAAATGCGTCTTTTCCATCGGATGCCGCATGCTCACAAACAAGTCGCCTTCGATGGTTTCCGTCGCAATCACATGCTCCGCGTCCGTCTGCTCCGCTTCAAGCGGCGGCAACTGCACGCCGCAGCAGCTATACGCCCCTTCCCCGGCGGAGAAGATGACGTTGCCGCAGACCGGGCATGCGTAAAACCTGCTCTTGAGCATGTTTCCGTGGCGATTGGTGTTTTGCACGCATTCGCCGGAGAGCAGCTCTGCCAACGACACCCCAAGTGATTTCGCGAGCGGCTCAATCAAACTGATATCCGGCAACCCCCTGCCGGACTCCCATTTGGAGACCGCCTTGTCGCTCACCATCAATTGCTCCGCAAGCTGTTTTTGCGTAAATCCTTTTTTCTCGCGCAGAAGCTTAATTGTGCTTCCGGTCACATAGTTGTTCATGTTTTCCTCTCGTCTGTACGGCCGCGCTGTCTGCACGGATGTCTTTTTCGCGTTCTTTCCTCGCAGAGCATATCACCTTTCGCTTCCGTCATCAATCTACGCAGCGTGGAATTGGATGCCAAAGAACAAACCCGCCGGAGCGAATCCGACGGGCGTGCGATATGCGATTAAACCATGATTTCCTGCAGGGGCTTGCTCTGCGGCACAGGATGCGCTTGAAGGAAGCGCTCTGTCTGCTCGATCGAGCGGCCGATATGCCGCGCGGGGTCGAGCTCCTGCTGGATTTCTGCGAGGCTCAGCGGAAACGCAGGATCCTCCGCGAGCCGCTCGGCAAGATCGTTTCCCTCGCCGGACGCAAGCCGTTCCTTTGCCGCGAGCGAATGCGTGCGAATGATCTCGTGCAGCGCCTGACGATTGGCGCCCTGTTTGACGCCCGCCATCAGCAAGTTTTCCGTTGCGAGAAACGGCAGCGCCTCGCCGAGAATCTTCGCGTTTGCCTGCTCGTGCACGATGATGCCGGAGCAGATATTCGCCATCAGCCGCAGCACCGCGTCCGTCGCGAGAAACGCCTCCGGCAGGGACAGTCTGCGGTTTGCGGAATCATCCAAGGTGCGCTCCAACCATTGCGCGCTTGCGGTCAGCGGCGCGTTCAGCGCGGTTGCCATCACGAAGCGGGAGAGCGAGCAGATCCGTTCGGAGCGCATGGGATTTTGCTTATACGCCATCGCCGAGGAGCCGATTTGCTTGCTCTCAAACGGCTCCGATAGGATGCCGTCGTGCTGCAAAAGGCGTATATCGTCGCCAAAGCGATAGGCGCTCTGCGCGATGGAGGACAGCGCGTTTAAAATGCGGCTGTCGAGCTTGCGCGGATACGTCTGCCCGCTGACGTCGTAGCAGCGTTCGAACCCGAAATCCGAGGCGATGCGCGCGTTGAGTGTGTCGATCTTCTGCGTGTCGCCGCCGAAGAGTGAGACAAAGCTTGCCTCCGTCCCGGTTGCTCCTCGGCTGCCGAGGAACCTAAACGCCGAGAGCGTATCCTCGATCTCTTCCAGATCCAGCCAGAGATCCTGCAACCACAGGCAAGCGCGGCGCCCGATGGTGACCGGTTGCGCGGGCTGGAAGTGGGTGTAGCCGACCGTCGGGATTGCCTTTGTATGCGCCGCAAACGCGGAGAGCGGCGCAAGGACGGCGTAGATGCTGTTTTGGATGCTCTTGAGCGCGTCCCGCAGGATGATCAGATCCGCATTGTCCGTGACAAAGCAGCTCGTCGCGCCCAGATGGATGATACCGGCCGCCTTTGGGCAGACAAGGCCATAGGCGTAGACATGTGCCATGACGTCGTGGCGCACCTCGGCCTCCCTGCGGGTGACCGCGTCATAGTCGATGTCGTCCGTATGCGCGGAGAGCTCGTCCACTTGCTCTTGCGTCACGGGTAACCCCAACGCGTGCTCCGCGCGGGCAAGGCTCACCCAGAGCTTTCGCCAGGTGGAATAGCGCATGTCCGGTGAGAACAACCGTTGCATCTCGTCGGACGCGTAACGGCTGTTCAGCGGGGTTTCGTAATGATCCCGCATGAGGCTTACCTCCGGATGATCTCGTCGCGCGCGGCGCCGACGGAAATGCTCGTAATCGGGCAGCCGATGTGATCCTGAATAAAGTTGATGTAGTCCTGCGCGGCCTTTGGGAGCGCGTCAAACGTGCGGCACCTGGAAACGTCGCACTGCCAGCCGGGCATATATGCGATCACCGGCTTCGCTTCACCGATCGCGGCCGGGAACGGGAAGTCGTCCGTCTTTTTTCCGTCCAGCTCATACTGCACGCAGATCGGAATCTGCTCCATATAGGAGAGGATATCGATCTTGGTCAACGCGACCTCGGTTGCGCCCTGCATGGCGACGCCGTAACGGGTCGCGACGATATCCATCGGACCTACGCGGCGGGGACGTCCCGTAGCCGCGCCATATTCCGCGCCGGCTTCGCGCAGGAGGGAGGCTTCCTCGCCAAACCATTCCGCCGTGAACGGGCCTTCGCCCACGCAAGTCGAATACGCCTTGACCACGCCGACGACGCTGTCGATCTTTGTCCCCGGCATGCCGGCGCCAATCGGCGCATAGGCGGCCAGCGGAGCGGAGCTGGAGGTATATGGGAAGATACCGAAGTCGATATCCCTCAATACACCAAGCTGCGCTTCAAACAAAATATTCTTCTTGCCATCAACACCGCGCAGATAAGCGCCCGTGTCACAGATGAACGGTTTGAGCCGCTCGCCATAGGTCATCAGCCATTCCCAAATTTCATCGAGCGAATATGTTTTCCCGCCATAGACGTTCTTGAGCGTGAGGTTTTTCCATTCAAGAATGCCTTCGAGGCGCTTCTTGAGATAATCCGGATAAAACAGCTCGCCCAGCATGATGGTCTTTTTCAGATATTTATCCCCATAGACCGGCGCGATGCCGCGCTTGGTGGAGCCGTATTTCGCGTCCGCAAGGCGCGCTTCTTCCAACGCGTCCTGGTCGCGATGATAGGGAAATACGATCGGTGCGCGGTCGCTGACCTTCAGGTTTTCCGGCGTGATGGAAATGCCCTTACTCATGAGCTCGTCGATCTCTTCCAGCAGTTTCTCGGGATCGATGACCGCACCGTTGCCGAGGACATTGACCACGTCCTTGCGGAAAATGCCGCTGGGTAAAAGATGCAGCGCGAACTTGCCGTATTCGTTGACGACGGTGTGCCCCGCGTTGTTGCCGCCCTGATAGCGCACGACGACGTCGTAATCCGCTGCGATCAGGTCTACCATGCGGCCTTTTCCTTCGTCACCCCAGTTGATTCCTACGATTGCACAGTTCATTTCTACCGCTCCTTTCCAATTTGAAACCCTATGATACGCGCAGCGATGCAATCCATGCACCCTGTCCTCAACACGACCCGTCTGCGCGATAATAAACGTCATGACCGAGAAGATCAAATGTGACAACGACCGGGAAATCGTCGATTTCCAGCCGGTAGACCGCCTCCGCACCGAGGTCTGGGAACGCGACTAGCGTGCAGGAGGTCACGCGGGACGCATACAGCATGCCCGCACCGCCCGTCGCGGCGAAGTGCACCGCGCGCCCGAGCATCGCATCGTTGACAGCGGATGAACGCGCGCCCTTTCCGATGAATTGTACAATCCCCTCGTCGATCAATCCCGGCGTATAGGCATCCATGCGTTTACTGGTTGTGGGCCCGCAAGGGCCGATGATCTCGCCGGGCGCCGCCGGACACGGGCCGCAATAATACACGCACGCGCCTTTGGGTATCGGCAGCGGCTCGTCTTGCCGTTGCAGTTCGGCAAATCGCGCGTGCGCCGCGTCCCGCGCGGTATAGACCGTTCCGGTGAGGCGCACTACATCCCCCGCACGTAGAACGGAGAGGTCTTCGCGGCTCAGCGGGCATTGCATACGGTATTCCATCGCGCTAAACCTCACAGCTTGCGTGGCGGCAAGCATGGCACATGATGTTCACTGCAAGTGGCAGCCCCGCGATATGCGTTGCTTCCGCCGCGGCGTGCACGGCGAGTGCGGTTGTCAATCCGCCGAGCCCCATAGGGCCAATCCCGCATTCGTTGATACGCCGAAGCGCTTCACGTTCGATGGCGGCGATGTCCTCCCGCTCGGCCGGTGTGCCGATCGGGCGAAGCAGCTGCCGTTTTGCCAAGAGCGCGCAGGATTCCATCGTGCCGCCGATTCCGACGCCGACCACGACGGGCGGGCATGCCGAAGCGCCCGCATCACGCACGGTGGCTGCAATGTGGCTCAGAATTCCTTCGATTCCTGCGGAAGGCGGCAACATGAAAAGTTTGCTCATATTTTCGCTGCCGAACCCTTTCGGCGCGATGGTCAGATGCACCAGATCCCCATAGACGAACCGAACATGCAGCACGGCGGGCGTGTTGTCTGCGGTGTTGACGCGTGTGATGGGGTCGAGTACGGATTTGCGCAGATACCCTTCGGTGTAGGCAAGGCGCACCCCCTCGTTGACTGCGGCGGAAAGATCCCCTTCCACGAACACATCCTGCCCGATATCGGCAAACACGACAGCCATGCCGGTGTCCTGACAGATCGGGCGGGCGCAATCCCGCGCCAACTTCTGGTTCTCGATCAGCTGGCGAAGGACGCTCTTCGCCGCGCTGCCCTCCTGTTCCCGCGCATAAGCGGAGGAAAGCGATTCGACCGCGTCGTTTGGGAGGTCGCAGCAGGCGCGCAGACAAAGCCTGCGAACGGGATCGATGAGTTGTGAAGCCTGTACGATCCGCATGCTGCCGCGCCGCCTTTCTTTCTATATACAATATTTGTTCACGTAAAAAATCATTAACACAATGCAATCAAAAATAGATTATCGCATAAATCCTATATGATTTCAAGATCAGCTTTTTCAGCACAAGGAGACGTCTTGTCGTATTGGTATGTGCGCTTGGATCGTTTTTCATGCGGGCCACACTTCTTTGCGATCGCATTTCTGACCAAAAGGAGCATATTTCGCCCCCCCAGATTCGAGTTTGAGCGATTCTCAGCAGATTATAATGTTACCGTAACGGTGGGTTTGCTTTTTACCTCGTTTTGTCACGTTTGCATACTTGTTTGTCCTCCGAAATCCAGTAGACTATTCTCATGCAGAATCATTTGGAACAAACGTGTGATAATTCCGGCGTCCTGGAAACAGCCTTTTTCGCGCTTGGTACGGTGAACCGGATCCAGGCGTTGGCTTATGGGGAACGAATCCGCGCAGGCAAAGCGCTCAAACGTGCGGAAGCGCGCGTGCTGGAATTGCATGCGCAGCTCTCGGTCTTCCTGCCGGAAAGCGAGATCTCGCTTCTCAACGCATCCGCGGGCTGCGGCCCCGTTGCCGTGAGTCAAAGTACGTTTCATCTACTCAGGGAAAGCAAGCACTATTCGGCGATCAGCGGCGGCGCGTTTTCGATCACCAGCCGCGCGCTCAGCGCGCTTTGGGAAATCCACGCGCGTTGTGGAACGGTTCCTTCCCGTGCGGAGGTGGAGCATGCGCTCACGCTCGTATGCGACGAAGATCTCCTTCTGGACGAGGCCGCCGGCACAGCGGAGCTTGCCCGCTTTGGACAGTGTCTCGATCTCGGCGCGATCGCAAAGGGATATGCCGCGGACGAGGTGCGCCGCATCCTCCAGGACGGCGGAATCACGGAAGCGATCATCAACCTCGGCGGAACCGTCTGTATCATCGGTGCGGTAAAACAAGTCGGCATTCAGCATCCGGATCGGATGAGCGATATCCCGATGGGGCGCGTTGCGCTCGAGAACGCCTGCGCGGTGACCTCCGGCGATTACGAGCGCTTTTACGAGGTAGACGGCGTTCGATACCACCACATCCTCGATCCGCGGACAGGATATCCCGCGCGCGCAGGATTGCGGAGCGTCACGCTCATCGGCGAGTCCGCGCTCTCGCTCGACGCGCTCTCCACCGCCGTTTTTGTGGTTGGCGCGGAAGCGGGCTTGTCCTTGCTGCGGGAGTTTGACGCGGAGGCGGTGTTTGTGTCGGATCGGCTCGACGTCTTCTGTGGCAATGGCCTCAGAGGCAATTTCATTCTTCTGTAGGGTAGGTTGGTTTTCATGCATCATACAAAAACGACTGGGAAAATGAAATGAAGAAAAAACTGTTTCATAAAATTACAGCCTTGACGTTGACAAGACGGTTGATTCAAACCGCATCCTTCCTGGTCTTTCCGGGTCTCTTTCTGTATACGTTCACGGCCATGCGGTCGATCTATACAGCGCTCATCGGCGGCACGTTCCAAGCGTCCGCCTATACGGGACAGATTATTCTAACGCTGAGTATGCTGCTGATCACCGCTATTATGGGACGGTTTTTCTGCGGTTTTCTCTGCTCGTTTGGCACTATGGGCGATTTGATCTGGTATCTTGGCACAAAGCTCAAACTCAAGCGCCCGAGGATTGGCACAAAGTTTGACCGCATCCTCAAGAAGCTCAAATACGTCCTGCTTATCGGGATCGTGGTTCTTGTTTGGACGTTTGACGTGCCCCTCCTTGAAGGAACGGATAACCCCTGGTCGGTTTTTGGCATGCTCACGAAGCTGAGCGGTTGGACGGATCTTTCGACCATTCTCTCGCTCGGCAAGCTGCTGCTTGTTCTGATCGTGCTGGGTTCGCTCTCGATCGAACGTTTCTTCTGCCGTTATCTCTGTCCGCTTGGCGCAATCTTCGCAATCGTTTCCAAATTCCGGCTGTTCAGGATCCGTAAGCCGCGCACAAAGTGCGGCTCCTGCCGCGCCTGCACCAAGCGTTGTACGATGGGTATCCCGCTGTATCGCACCAATGTGGTCAAAAGCGCGGAATGCATCGACTGCATGAGCTGCGTCGAGATCTGCCCGCGCGACAACGTCACCGCAAACCCGAAACCCGCGATTGCCGCGGCAGTTGCCGTGGTCGCGCTCACGGGAATGTATTTTGAAGGCAACATCGCCGCGAATCAGTCGACCGAACGACGCATTGCGGCGGTCGCCGCGAGCCTGAGCACCCAATCCGGCTTACAAGCCGGCCCGTATCGCGACGGAATATATCCGGGCACCGCGGAAGGATTCCACGACAATACCGACGTGCTTGTCTCCGTTTCCAACGGAACGATCACGGATGTTGACGTGGTTTCTACGGGCGACGACGTCGTGTTCTTCAACCAGGCGAAGGCGCAGATCATTCCGGCAATCCTTCGCGCGCAGAGTACGGATGTGGACTCCGTCTCAGGTGCTACGTTCAGCAGCTTCGGCATTCTCGATTCGGTGAATCGCGCGCTCTCCGCCGCGCCGCAGCAAGCCGAGAAACAAGCGGTGTCTTTCGCGGTTGACACCTCTCTTCTAACCCCCGCACCGGATCTCACACCCACGCCGAGTCCCGATCCGACACCGACGCCCTCTCCGACGCCGACCATACAACCAGGGCCGATCGCGCTCTCTGATGGCGACTATTCCGGCACGGGCACGGGACACCGGGGCGATATCGACTTGACCGTCAGCGTTGTAAACGGGTTCATCACTGCCGTGCAGATTGACCATTTTCGCGATACCAAGAAGTATTTTACCCGTGCGGAAAGCAAGATTATCGACCGCGTGCTCAACGCGCAGGGCGTGAATGTCGACACCGTTTCCGGCGCGACGCACAGCAGCCGGGGCATTCTCGAAGCCATCATGGATGCGCTGGGGCTGTCGTAGCGCGTAAACCGTTTCCCGAACCGACTTTCCCGCCGCAGCGCTCGTCGCCCCGGCGGGATTTTTTTGTTCCCTTTTTGGTTCATGATTGGTTTGACTGGTTTTCGGGTCGTCTATAAAAAAAGCAAACAAACCTCAAGTGAATTGTCATTATCCTTGATTGTTTGAATGCATTTCGATATAATAGTGCATAATAATATTACAATTCTCTATCAATATAGAAAGTGACTCATCATGAAAGCACTCCAACTGCTCGATATTGCCGTCGCGCCCGATCTGCACGAACTCACCAAGCACGGTACGCCGATCTTCCCCTGCGCGGGGTATGACGAAGACCCCGGCAAGTATCTCGTCGGGAACATTCCGTGGCACTGGCACGAGGAGATGGAGGTCGTTCTCGCGGTGGACGGGGATACGCTCGTCATCTGCGGCGAGACGGAGTATTTGCTGCATCCCGGAGAAGCGATCTTCGTCAACAGCAATGTGCTCCACAAGCTCAAGCGCGGTCAAAAGGGTGTTCCTTGCCGAATCAACAGCCTGCTCTTTCTGCCGGAGTTTGTCGCGAGCTTTCCGCAGAGCATCATCCAGCAGCGCTACATCGCGCCCCTCTTACGGTGCGCGACGCTATCAGAGGTCGTCCTTCGCAGAGATGTTCCCTGGCAGCAAGAAGCGATCCGGCACTTTGAAGCGGCGTTTGAAGCCTTCACCAGCGATCGCTACGGGTATGAAATCCTCGTGCAAGTGGAACTGATGCGCATGCTCCTGTCCCTTTTGGAAAACCTGCAGGATCGGGTCTGCGACACGGAGCTCGTGCAGAACAAAGACGCCGTTCGCATCAAGCAGATGCTTGGGTTCATCCACACGCACTATGCGGAGCCGTTGACGGTGTCTCAGATTGCCACCGCGTCCGCGATCAGCGAAAGCGAATGCTATCGCTGTTTCCGCAAGGTGCTCGACACCTCTCCCATCGACTATCTGCTGCAATATCGCATCCGCGCCGCGGCAGGTCTGCTATCCGGTTCGGATATGAGCGTCTCCGATATCTGCTTTGCAACCGGCTTCAACAGTCCGAGCTATTTCGCCAAAGTCTTTCGGCAGGAGCTGCTCATGAGTCCGAGAAAATACCGCGCGACCCACCAAAGCGCGACAGCCACAAGGCAACGCGGATAAAGCAGCAACGCGCAGGTTCCTGATCCCCTGTCCACTGACAAGTCATACGATTGTCTTTTCAGGATGTGAGTCAGCGGGTCGGAATACGGTGCGAAAGGGCACATAAAACAGTTATAGTCATACCACGGCAATGTATGGTATGATGGAATGAAGATCGTTTACCAAAGAGATACGGGGCACCCCCAAATTCTACGGTAAAAAGGCACCATCCCGCGCCGATCGGTTGACAGACGCACAATAACAGTATTATAATATCGATATCGTTTTTCGGAGGTTCGCCATGGAAAAACACACCCCCGTCTCTATCTCGAAGCAAGCGCTTCAGCGTATGCCGTACTATCTGCAGGCGCTCCGCGCCGCGCGTGACACGGGCGCCGAAATTATCTCCGCGCCTACGGTCGCAGCCCAGCTGGGCTTAAACGAAGTGCAGGTACGCAAGGATTTTGCGGCGGTGAGCGATACGGCCGGCAAACCGAAGACCGGATTTCAGACCAATGAACTCATTTCAGCGATCGAGCGTACGCTGGGGTATGATAACTCCAACGACGCGGTTCTCGTCGGTGCGGGCAGCCTCGGGCGCGCGCTGTTGTCGTATCGTGGATTTGAAGCGTATGGTTTGAGCATCGTCGCCGCGTTTGACGTTGACCCGAACCTCAGCGGCGGCGAGATTTCCGGCAAGCAGGTTCTGCCGATGGGCAAACTTACGAGCATTTGCCGCAACATGAATATCCACATCGGCATCATCACCGTGCCCGCTTCGCAAGCGCAGGCAGTTTGCGATGCTCTTGTTGACAGCGGCGTTCTTGCCATCTGGAATTTTGCGCCGATGCACCTCAATACCCCCGAAGGAATCCTCGTGCAGAACGAAAACATGGCTGCTTCCCTCGCGCTGCTCTCGAAGCATTTGTCCGAGCGTCTCGACTCCAAATAATCGGCCAATCCAAGCATCTCATGCGCCCTTCGGGGCGTTTTTTTGCGCGCTATTTTCTGAAACTCTTACAAAAATTCTAACTGGAAATTTCCCGCGATGTTCCCGTTGGAAATTCTCCATGCTGTCTCACTGAAAATTCTCCATTATATTCTCATTGGAAATTCTACACATGTTCCCACTTGAAATTTCACACAAACGGTTGACAGACGTTTTATTCAGTGCTATATTATCGATTGAACGTTACCGATATTACATTACTGATATTGAAGGAGAAGCCTATGTCACGTTTTACACTCCCCCGCGATCTCTATCACGGAAAAGGCGCTCTTGAAGCGCTCAAGACGCTAACCGGCAAGCGAGCAATCGTCGTAGTCGGCGGCGGTTCGATGAAGCGATTTGGTTTTCTCGACCGCGTTGAAGCCTACCTGAAAGAAGCGGGTATGGAAGTCGCGCTCTTTGAGGGCGTCGAACCGGATCCTTCCGTAGAAACCGTTCTGCGCGGTGCGGAGGCAATGCGGAAATTCCAACCGGATTGGATCGTGTCCATCGGCGGCGGTTCCCCAATCGACGCCGCAAAAGCCATGTGGGCGTTCTACGAATATCCGGACGTGACATTTGAGTCGCTCTGCATCCCGTTCAATTTCCCGCTCCTGCGTACAAAGGCGCATTTCTGCGCGATTCCTTCCACATCCGGCACGGCGACGGAAGTCACCGCATTCTCCGTCATCACGGATTACCATAAGGGCGTGAAGTATCCGCTCGCGGACTTCAACATCACGCCGGATGTCGCCATCGTCGACCCCGACCTCGCGGAGACCATGCCCAAGAAGCTGACCGCACACACAGGGATGGACGCGATGACCCATGCAATCGAGGCGTATGTTTCCACGCTGCACTGCGATTATACGGATCCGCTGGCGCTGCATGCAATCAAGATGGTCAGTGAGTACTTGATCCCGTCCTACAACAGCGACATGACAGCGCGCGCCAGCATGCACAACGCGCAATGCCTTGCTGGGATGGCGTTCTCAAACGCGCTGCTGGGCATCGTCCACTCCATGGCGCACAAGACGGGCGCGGCATACAGCGGTGGGCACATCGTGCACGGCTGCGCAAACGCCATGTATCTGCCCAAGGTCATCCAGTATAACGCCAAAGATCCCGCCGCCGCCAAACGATATGGCGAAATTGCCGCGCATCTCGGCCTTGCTGCCAATGCGGACGCACTCGTCCAGCACATCCGTTCGATGAACAAAGCGCTGGATATTCCCAACAGCATTCAGGATTACGAAGGCGGCATCATCGACGAAAAAGAATTTCTCGAAAAGCTGCCGCTCGTGGCGGAACTCACCATCGGCGACGCATGCACCGGTTCCAACCCGCGCGCGATTACGCCCGCCGTCATGGAGCGGCTGCTCAAGGCTTGCTATTACGACACGACGGTCGATTTCTAACCACTAGCCGCCTTTCCCCCGTCCTATTCGGAAGCGGTGCTGCCGCCGTCCGTTCCAGTTTCGAACGCGGTCGATTTCCTTTTGGATTCCCCACCGTTTGAAAGAAGACAATTCTTCCTCACCCGCTCATCGAACGCGATGACGAAGCGAACGCCGTTTTCTGCGCGGCGTTCGTTTTATTTGTTTTGCATTCTTAGAATTGTTCCGCGGGAGAATTCCGAGAATTTCTGCATCCGGCCATGCATGATACTTCCTTTGGATACCCCGCACGGCATCCCAATCATAAGGAGGAAATCATGCAGACAAAAGATTATTTCATCACGCTGGACATGATGCGCACGCTTCCGTTCCGTCCGTTCGAGGTGGTTGAAGGGGACACCGGAAACATCCTGCACGTGACGCTGTTGAACAATGGCGATCCCATGGATCTCTCCGGCTGCGCGATTCAGATTGCGTTTGCGTCCAGCAGTGGATTTGCTATGCAGGACGAGACAAGCGGTATCGTGAAGACGGAGCAAACGGGCACATTCGATATTTCGCTGCTGCCAGCAGGCTATGGCGCGGGCAATGTCAGCGCGGATGTGCAAATCTATAGTGGCGAGCGGAGCGAAACGCTGGTCACCAGCACACGCTTTGACTTCCGCTGCCGAAAATCGTTGATCAGCGGGGAGATCATTCGCGCCAACGCGGCGTATCCCCCGTTGATTGAAGCCGCACGCGTGGCAAATGAAGCGGCGGCGGCGGCTCTCGCCGCGGCGACGCGCATCGACACGGACATTGGCGAGCTGAACGTGCAGGCGGACTGGACAGAAGCGGACGACACGCAAGACGCGTTTATCCGCAACAAGCCCTTCATCCCCTCCGTATCCGCGGATGTCGGCGCCGCGCCCGCAAGTCATGCCGCGCAGCATCAGCAGGGCGGGAGCGATCCTGTCACCCCGATTCCGCACGCGTCGAGACACGCGCAAGGCGGCGCGGACGCACTCTCCGCGGGCGATATTGGCGCGGTCTCGCTCGCTTCCGGCAAGGTCAAGGCTGATCAAGCCAGCGCGGCAATCGTCATGTATAGCGCAAATCACGCATTGGAACTGAGCGACGCGGGCAAGATGATCCTGATGAACCTCGGTGCAAACGGTCTGTTGATCATTCCCGCCAATGCGTCGGTCGCGTTTCCGGTTGGTACGGAGATTGAAATCTGCCAATTCGCTTCGGGTGCGGTCTCGTTTGCCGCGGCAAGCGGCGTAACGCTTCTCTCGCTCGACAATGTGATTATG